>NZ_JADEWA010000539.1:0-3268 GCF_015207865.1 Dolichospermum sp. LEGE 00246 | reverse complement strand
GAGGGGGTTGGGGGTGGGGTTCTTGTTCCGGGTTTGATGACAATTTGCTGTAAATGGGGCTTATCAATAGCATCTATTATTTTTTTGTCAAGTTCTATTGACACTTTGTAACAATCTTGTTATATTAGTTTACATAAGGTAACAAACCAAAGAAAAAAATTATGTATACCACAACGGATGAAAAAGGCATTCTTAACAACTACGCCAAAGAACCAAGACTTTACCACGCAGAATTTCCTAGTAAGGCACAACAAAATAAGTATGCTTTTCAAGGCGCAGTAGCAATATTACTTTTAACTTCTATAGTTCTAATTACTTTGGGGGTTAGCTAAAATTTCCCGCTTCGGTATTTGTATCTAATCGTCATTCAAATTTTCTCCTAATCAACCCTGGTCAGTTTCGCCAGGGTTTTTTATTGCCATTTCTTGCTTTACTGCCCACTTAAACGTCGAAGCTGATCTCGAAAATAACAGAAGCTTAATGATTGATTATTATCAATGTCCATAAAAGGAGATATCTTTTCCGCCCAAGTTGTTTTCTCTCTCCCCCTTACAAGGGAAACCGGAAAGTTTGAAAGCCCCTGAGAAACAGGAACGCTAGTTCCGTCTTTCGTGCTTCAGACAGGGGATGAAAAACGACACGATAGGTTTTAACCTATTTCAATATTATCCTTATTATCCTTGAGTTTCAAGCTATCTACCCAATCTTCTATCAATGCGGTAACTGTTTTCTCTCTTTGCGCTGCATATAAAAACAGCTTATGTTTTCTGCGTTCTGAGAGTCGGACTGATACTGTTTTATCTTTCATAATGTCTTGCGGTTGTTAGTACATTGTGTTATTATAAGACAAAGGGAGAAAAACGCAATGTATGGATGCCAGCAAATAGTGCGATTCGTTGTTAGCTGAATCACGGTAATCAGCCCGTACATAAGCTAACCAACCCAATCCAATCATGGAGAAAGGTTGAACTCTCGGTCTGATATGGGTGAAAGTCCCATCTACCAGACTCAGGTATGACTCCCTATCTGCCTACGATGACCCGACTCGGTTTCGGGAGGTCGAAGCTAGGAACAGGACGCAATCAGACATCCGTTGTGGGGTGACACTTGGCGTTAATGGGGAGTTCCCACGGTGAAACAGAGCCTGGAAAAGCAACCTATGGCAAGGCGGGACACAATACAACAACCCGACCTCATTGGAGTTAATCCCCGCCGCATTTGATTTGAATAGCGGTAAGAGTCTAGGGTTTCCAATGGTTGAAGTGGCTACACCTAACGGAACTAACAATCAACCGAGGGAACGAATAAAAACGGACTGAGGGTCTAAGGGAGGTCGAACCCTATAAGTAGGCTGGACGAGCAGCGGAACTCCCTTCAGTTCGGGTAGGACAGACCGTAATTGGTCTGAGGTGTTCAGAATACACAAATTGGAGCAGAGCATGATTAGACACAGAGACAACTCTAATGAATCTTGGAAGACGTTGCCCTGGAAGAAATTTCGCCGTAACCTATTCCGCCTACAAAAACGAGTGTACAAAGCGGTTCAAGTTGGCGACAAGCGCAAAGCTAAGTCCCTACAAAAACTGATTCTGAAATCAACCGCAGCAAGATTACTGGCTATTCGTCAAGTATCACAGCTAAATGCTGGGAAGAAGACCGCAGGAATTGATGGCAAAAAGTCCCTGAATTATCAGGAACGCTTCGAGCTTAATGAACTGCTAAAAGCATCCGCTGGCAACTGGAAACACCAGGGGCTAAGAGAAATACCCATCCCCAAAAAGGACGGCACTATCAGGATGCTGAAAATCCCTACTATTGCAGATAGGGCGTATCAATGCCTTATCAAATACGCACTAGAACCAGCTTGCGCGTTGCAACCTTCCACGCCAAGAGTTACGGGTTTAGGACGGGACGTTCAGCGCATGACGCGCAAAAACAACTGTTCAACAACTTAAACTCCAAAGCCAACGGAACAGATAAAAGAGTTATAGAACTCGACATCGAAAAATGCTTTGACAGGATAAACCACACCGCCATCATAGATGAACTCATCGCTCCTCATAGCATAAGACAAGGTATTTTCCGATGTCTCAAAGCCGGAGTTAATCCAGAATTTCCCGAACAAGGAACACCTCAAGGTGGTGTGGTAAGTCCACTATTAGCTAACATCGCCTTAAATGGAATTGAAAGTATTCATAGATATCACAGGATATCTAATCAGAGAATCACAGACAAAACCACCAGGAAAGATATTACCGAACCATCAATCCGATATGCGGACGACATGGTAATAATACTCAGACCACAAGACGATGCCACAGAAATACTTGACAAAATCAGTCAGTTTCTAGCAGAGCGGGGAATGAAAGTCAGTGAGAAAAAGACAAAGCTAACCGCCGCGACAGATGGGTTTGATTTCCTCGGCTGGAACTTTAAAGTCCAGAAAAACGGGAAGTTTAGATGCGTTCCATCAGTGGACAATTATAAAGCTTTTCGCAAGAAAGTAAAATCCATCGTCAACAACTCGAACTATGGTGCTACCACAAAGGCTGAGAAATTAGCCCCGGTAGTTAGAGGTTGGAGGAATTACCACCGCTTCTGCAAGATGGACGGGTCTAGAAACTCACTATTCCACATCGAAACAAGAGCTTTTAAGGTATTCAACAAGGAAACTAAGCAAAATCGCTACTCTAGTAAACAATTACTGGATAAAGCGTTCCCAGCAGTTCCGTACTCCGAAAACAAACACATCAATGTTAAAGGTGAGAAATCACCCTACGACGGAGATTTGAGTTATTGGAGCGAGCGTAACAGCAAGCTCTATGACAACCATACCTCTAAAGCCCTCAAACGGCAAAACCACAAATGTGGTCATTGTGGGTTAAAAACGCTCAGTGACGAGAAGGTACATCTTCATCATGTTGATGGAAACCACCAAAACTGGAAAACTAAAAACCTTCTAGCCATTCACGAAAGCTGCCACGATTATATTCACATGAGCAAACGCGAAAGCTAAGAACATCGGAAGCTGGGTGCGGTGAAAGTCGCACGCCCAGATTTAACAGAGAGGAGCGCGGGATAAGCGCGACTTGAAAGGTCGTTTAGGACGGAGAGCCGACTCTCCTAGAGAATTCACACTCTCTGACCGAAAGGAATAGCAGACTTTTCTTGGGTCTTATGAGAAAGAGACTAAACAAAAGAAACTTAATTCGATGACAAGTTAGATGGTGTATGCAAGTACAACAAACGGACTAAGAAAACCGCTAGA
>NZ_JADEWA010000538.1:0-3276 GCF_015207865.1 Dolichospermum sp. LEGE 00246 | reverse complement strand
TAGGGACTTCCAAGAAATAAATTATCCTGATTAACGAACCACAGAGGCGCAGAGGACACAGAGGAATAAGGGTTTGAGAGATTTTTGCGTTAGGTGGTTGAGTATTTTTTTATTTGGAAGTCCCTTAGACTGGGAATTCATTCCCAGGCGGGCTATGGGTTTTACTTTAAGTTGACACCAATGAAGCTCTTGCTTTACCCCTACAAATCTAGGTTTTTCGTAATTTTGTAAAAGTCCATGTCTCAACCGTGTTTAGTATACAGTCATTGCGAGCGAAGGGAAGCAATCACAACCCTTGCGATTGCTTCATTTCACTTCGTTCCATATGGCTAACGCCACGCAACGCTTACGCAATGGCATTGTGTAATTAATTTTGCCTCACTACTTAGAGCCGCTTTAAAATCCTTAAATTATACTGTAAAAAATCAATTGGGAAAGGACTATTTAGCTCATATCACAGCAATTTTCTCATTAAAACAAAATATAAACATCTAAAAACCCGATCAAGGTTGACCGGGTCTTAATGAATTTGCAGGTTTCAAATGATTAAAGTGAGTAAGTGAATTCAAGTTACTAAGGGTGGACTTTCTAAAACGCAAATACAGCATCTCCACGTCTTTCCGCTCTGGGATTTGGCCTCGCCACCTCATCTAGAGTTTGGCTAGTTGCCACTTCGTCATCAATAACGCTGTAATTGTCGGGCTTATGATAGGGGGACACACTGATCATTTACCGTTCTATAAAACTTACCCAAAATTACCAAAGTCTAGACACATCTGGACAGCGATAGTCTTAGCGTTTACTTCCTGCTTCATCGCGGTCCTAGAATGACTTCCAAGAGGTTCGCCCGCTCCACAGACAATCCCGGTAGAACTTACCGTTTCTGACCGTAGTTCCTAAAAAGAACCCTTTCTTTTAGTCGGTTTTTATTTGCTTGGTGTCCTATGCTTTTAAGATATCATTTGATTTTTGAGATAGGACTTATTCTTTACATTTATTAACAAATTGGTGGGCTTATTTTCGATGATTGCCTTTTTGCCAACTTTGACTATTAGGCTGTTTGCTGAATTTAGCTTGAGGAAAAAGTCGCTGTTCTACTTGTTCATAACTGCCTTCAAAGTCGCATTTACCGAAATGGGGACATTGACGACAATAAACGCCTTTGCTGTAACGTTCTAGATTCTCACGGTTGAAAAAATAGGGTTTATGACTAAATGTACTTGCTACCCATTGCCATGACATATTGTTACTTGCTGGATCACCGTCGAGTAAATGTTGGAGAAACCATTTTGCGCCGGCTTGCCATTGAATATGCCGCCAATGGATAATATAAGCTGCTAACCACATTCTCATGTGGTTGTGTAGGTAGCCTGTTTCTCGTAGTTCCTGACTAAAGCTGTCAATGCAAACTAGTCCTGTCGTTCCGGTTGTGATATCTTCAGGTAGTTGGGCTGCGTAGTCTGTTGATTGATAACCGGTTTTGAATTCTTCTTGATTTTGCCAAATCTCGTTTCCTAGTTTGACATATAATCTTTGCCAATAATCACGCCAGCCTAGTTCATTAATTAGTTTATTAGCATCCTCTGGATTGTCAATTCGGTTGAGTATATATTCTCGAACTTCGCGCAAACTCAAGACTCCATGCCGAAGGTATGGTGATAATTTGGTAATGTCACCAGTTAGGAAGTTACGGGTTTTTGCGTAAGCTATGGGGTCAATTTTTTGTAGTGCTTGTTGTGCGGCTTTCCTTCCTCCGGGAATATCGCTAATGTGATCATCTTGTGCTGCGGCTTGGGGGAACTGTTCCTTGAGATATGCGACTAATTCGGCTCGATTGTGGAAATCACGTAACATAAAATTTGTATATGTCAATTTAAGATTTTAAGAATAATTAAACGCAGATGAACGCCAATAAATGCAGATAAGGACGGATGAGTCAATGTATTTTATGATTCTGTGGACATTCACGTAAAATTGGTATTAGTAGTTTACATCAGATGTGGTTTTATCTCCTAAATAATTCGTCTAATATCCCTAAGTAGTGAGACAGAGTTAATTACACAATGTCATTGCGTTAGCGCAGCGTGGCGTTAGCCATATATAACGTAGTGAAATGAAGCAATCGCCAGGGTTGTGATTGCTTCCCTTCGCTCGCAATGACTGTAAATAAGTAGTGAGACAGAATTAATTACACAATGTTATTGTGTTAGCGCAGCGTGGCGTTAGCCATATATAACGTAGTGAAATGAAGCAATCGCCAGGGTTGTGATTGCTTCCCTTCGCTCGCAATGACTGTAAATATTTTTGTCCAATTACTTAATATTTAAAACGAATTCGTAGGGGCGCAGTCCCTGCGCCCAAACAAGACCTGCGCCCAAACAAGACCTGCACCCAAACAAGACCTGCGCCCAAAATATTATGCACTCAACATCGTATTTATCTTGAAGATACATTAAAGGAATTTAAAAACCCTTCTATACTCTTAGTCAAAAACTTCTGTCTTTTTTTAGTAGTTTCCGCACTTACTTGATATAACCGGGTTTTAACTAAATATATTCTCCGTTTAACAATGTTTCCTCCCGGTTTACTATAGCTAATTTCCCTGCCAAAATAAGGACCTAATCTAATTTTTTGTTCACTAATTAAAGTTCCTTTGGCTTTTTTAACCACATTATTTCGTCCGTTATCTAAAGCCTTTTCAACCAGCTTTTTGCGATTTAATAATTCAATATATTCAGAGGAATAATCAACATAACCAACGGCATAATTAACTTCCTCTTGTTGGCGTTCAACACTAAACAGATTTAATTTAATTTTCCCCGATTTTGTATTTACTGTTTGTTTAGTCTCCCTGGGATTCCCTGGCATTAAAATCCGAAAACTACCGTCAGCAGGAGAAAACAACTTCCAGACAGATTTCGCCACTTTTACCTGTTGGTTAGCGGCTATAGTTGGAGTAATTGTATATCCGCTACATAAAACCACTAGCGCAAGAGAATAATTGAGAAATCTCATTTTCATGGTTATTGTATTGAATTTAATGCTATGAAATTTTATAGGCTCTACCGTTCCCTTTATGTAAAACAATATTTATTGTAGGTTGGGTTGAGGGACGAAACCCAACGTATAGTTATACTGCAAACGGTTCATTCATAGTTTAACCAAATATGAAACCCCTCTGGTAAACCTCTCCTTTGCACCCCTCCCTGACCCTCCCCTACAAGGGAGGGAAAAGGAGCAGCTTTTATAATTGGAGAGGCTTTGAACTTGTTCTTT
>NZ_JADEWA010000537.1:0-3282 GCF_015207865.1 Dolichospermum sp. LEGE 00246 | reverse complement strand
GGACTACACCTACTTTTTTATAATAACATAAAATCAATATTTTGTTCGTTTCGTCGCTGTAGCCTTCTTTGTTTTCGCTACGCTCAAATACAATTTGGGCTACGCAACTCAACTCACGCGCATTCATGAGCCAGCGCTGTAGACGGGTTTCCCGTCGCAGGCGACTGGCATCCCCACGCTCCTAAGAGTGAGACGTGGGGCTTCTGCTGATTAAGCTAAATTTTGTGATGCCGTTTGTTGATAAAGTTATCTACGAAGAAACTATTCGAGAAAAGGTTTTGGATATTCCCCCTCAAAAGTGCATCACCCGCGATAATGTGGGGATTGAGGTGGATGCTGTGGTCTACTGGCGAATTGTGGATATGGAAAAAGCCCGCTATAAGGTGGAGGATCTGCAATCGGCTATGGTAAATTTGGTGTTGACTCAAATTCGTTCGGAAATGGGACAATTGGAGTTAGATCAAACTTTTACCGCTCGGACTCAAATTAATGAATTGTTATTACAGGATTTAGATATTTCTACTGATCCTTGGGGTGTAAAGGTGACGCGGGTGGAGTTGAGGGATATTATTCCTTCTCAAGCGGTACGGGAAGCAATGGAATTGCAAATGTCAGCGGAACGACGCAAACGCGCATCTATTTTAACTTCGGAAGGTGATAGGGAATCGGCTGTGAATAGCACTAGAGGTAAGGCAGATGCCCAAATTTTGGACGCGGAAGCTAGGCAAAAATCCGTAATTATGCAAGCAGAAGCTGAACAGAAATCAATCGTTCTCAGGGCGCAAGCAGAACGCCAACAACAGGTTTTAAAGGCGCAAGCGATCGCTGAATCGGCAGAAATTATTGCTGAGAGGATTAAGGCTAACCCTGATGCTCAAAAAGCACTAGATGTGCTGTTAGCCTTAAATTATTTGGATATGGGGACTACTATTGGTAAAAGCGATAGCAGCAAGGTGATGTTTATGGACCCTCGCACTATTCCAGCTACTTTGGAAGGTATTCGTTCTATTGTTTCAGATAATGCTCCTAATCTCAAACCTCTCTTTCCCACTAATTAAATAATTTCTTCTTCTTTCTTTTATTCCTTCTTTCTGACTCCTGACTCGGTGACTCCTGACTCGGTGACTCCTGACTCGGTGACTAGTAGTCTGTCAACCCGAAAATGACGGGTGAAGGCAAGCAGGGGGAGAAGAGAGGCACCGGGGGTAGGGGAGGGAAGAACAGAAGTTTTTTCCGATCATTACCCGTCAAAATAAATTTGACGAACTACTAGCTTGACATTTTGTACATAGTCCAAAAAATTCTAGAGTGTGATAAAACACTTTAAATTGATGACTGGTTTGTAATTGGTTTTCCAGTTCATGGACAGGACATTGATCAATAGGAATGGAAATGCCACATTGTAGGCAAGTTAGATGATGCTTGTCCTGTTGTATTAAACTATAAAGGGCTTCACCATTTGCTAAAGTTCGCACTTGCACTAAGCCTTCTAATTTGAGAGCATCCAAGGAACGATAAACTGTTGCTAAACCCATGCTTTGGTTGAGATTACGTAGTTCTACGTAAATTTCTTGAGCAGAAATGCCTTGTTTAAGATTTTGTAACAGGTTTAGAATCCGTTCTTGACTACGGGTATGTATGGCTCTCATAAATCGTTGTTAAATTTGTATTTATGTAGAGGTAATTCATGAATTACTTCTACTCCTGATTATATTTTCACTCAGTTAGACCAGAAAAGTTATAGGATAGCGATCGCAGCATTCAGCAAAAAGCCTGTGCAAATAAAATATTTAGCTAAAATTTTCGTGACTCTGAGAACTTCAGTTTTAGATCCTGCTGGTGTGGCTGTACAATCTGGCCTCAAACAAATGGGATACGACAATGTGGAACAGGTGAGAATTGGTAAGTACATTGAGTTAACCATTGTCGCACCTGATGAAATGAAAGCGCGTCGAGACTTAAATCAAATCTGTGACCAAATGTTATCTAATCCGGTCATCGAAAATTACCGCTTTGACTTGATTGAGGTAGAATCACAAACTGGCGTATTTTGAAACTGCTAATGGGTAATTGGTGATTGGTAATGGAGAAAATTCTTACCTTTTGCCTATTCCCCGACAACGAACAACTGACAACTGACAACTAACTAATTATGAAATTCGGTATTTTAGTTTTTCCAGGTTCTAATTGCGATCGTGATGTTGCTTATGTGACTAGAGATTTGCTAGGACAACCAACGCGGATGATTTGGCATCAAGAGACGGATATTAGTGATATAGATGTGGTAATTGTCCCCGGTGGCTTTAGTTATGGGGATTATTTACGATGTGGGGCGATCGCTCGCTTTTCTCCTGTGATGCAGCAAGTTATCAACCATGCACAACAAGGTAAATTTGTCATCGGTATTTGTAACGGGTTTCAGGTATTAACTGAGGCTGGTTTATTACCTGGGGCATTGGCGAGAAATCAGGATTTGCATTTTATCTGCGATCGCTCTCCCTTGAAAGTTGAGCGTAATAATTTACATTGGACTCAAGGTTATTTTGAAGGGGAAATCATCACTTTACCCATCGCACACGGAGAGGGGCGATTCTACAGTGACGAAACTACTTTAGCAGAAATCGAAGCCAACGGACAAGTTTTATTTCGTTATCAAGAAAATCCCAACGGTTCACTCAACAACATTGCCGGGATTTGTAATCTTCAAGGCAATGTTTTGGGCATGATGCCACATCCAGAACGAGCAGCAGATTCCGCGTTAGGTAATAGCGATGGTTTGCGCTTGTTTCAGGGTTTGTTGGGGAAGGTAGCGGCTTTGGTGTAGTAACTCAAGTTGCTTTATCTAGGTAATTGGTAATTGGCTTACTGGTATACTCAAAACGGCTTGATTGTTTGATTCTAAACGTAGGGGTAAAGCAAGAGCTTCATTGGTGTCAACTTAACGTAAAACCTCTATCCCGCAAAGAACTCAAGTCATCTCATTCCCCTGCTCTGACTGGGAATGAATTCTAGAAGGCTCTGCCTTCAATAATATTAGAGGCAGAGCCTCATCAACTGCATTCCTAGTCAGAGACTAGGAACTAGATGTGGTAGGGATTTGAGCTTAAGTTGACACCAATGAGCAGTGCTAAACGTAAATATTTTTGTCCAATTACTTAGATACCCGGCTTCTGAGTGGAGTCGGGGATTTTTATTCTGATTTTATCTTGACTTGTCAAAACGCAAAGCCTTATTATTTATTAAGTGTAAATTTAAAAACAATAATTAAGGGTGCAAATGAAC
>NZ_JADEWA010000536.1:0-3283 GCF_015207865.1 Dolichospermum sp. LEGE 00246 | reverse complement strand
TAAGAGACAGACCCCCTACTTGCCTTCACCCATCATTTTCGGGTTGACAGACTACTAGTTGTCCAAAAAGTTGTTGGACTTGCTCCCAAGCATCCGCCGCAGCTTTAGAATTATAACTGGCACGACGGTCACAAAAAAATCCATGCCCAGATCCATCGTAACGAAACAGACGATGAGAAATGTGATATTTTGCAAGTTCGGCGGCAATCTCGTCTACCTCTTCTGGAGGAATACTCGCATCTTCCTCACCAAAAAAGGTGTAGATAGTGCCTTTAATTGCTGATGTCCGGGTAATACTGGGATTTCCACCTCCGGGAGTACGAGTAGTGATCCCCGCACCGTAAAAGGAAGCAGTGGCTTTAATATCAGAGAGTGTAGCAGCTAAATAGGCGACGTGACCACCAAAACAAAAGCCAATACAACCAAATTCATCTGGGTTAACATTGGGTAAAGTTTTTAAGTAGTTAATGGCTGCTTGAATATCGCTTAAAAGTTCTGATGCTGTGGTTTGTGACCAAGCGTATTTTTTGCCTATTTCCACAGCTTCCGGCGTGTAACCAGTTTCAAATCCAGGGGCTTGACGTTGAAACAGTGCTGGAGCGATCGCCACATATCCTAGTTTAGCAATCCGTTCGGTAACATCCCGAATATGGGCGTTAACCCCAAAAATCTCCTGGAGAACGACAATTCCCGGATAAGAACCTGGTGCAGTTGGTTGAGCTAAATAGGCGGCTATTTGCAAATTGTCTTGAGGAATTTGAATTGTTGTAGTCTGTATTGCTGACTCTGTCATAATATAAGTTGTGATTAGGGAAATAGGTAAGAGGTACGAAGCACAAGTTAATAATAGTTATATCTATCAGCAATTAGTAACCACTAATGGCGTTGTGAATTACGATTCATTTACTGCTGATCGGACTTACATTCATTTTGACCCTTACCTTCTGATTTGGTGTATTCTTCTGTGATAATATTTTCCATAGCAAACTAACCCATTAATCATATATTTAACAGGTAAATTATGGCTATTTGTATAAGTCTTATGGAGCAGAATTGGTAATGATTCAATTCCGTATTCAGCCAGATAGTGAAATTCCTGCATCTAATCAACTGTTTAATCAGATCAGATTTGCGATCGCCTCTGGGCAATATTCACCTGCATATAAACTACCCAGTACCAGGGCTTTAGCCATGCAAACTGGATTACATCGCAACACCATTAGTAAAGTTTACCGCCAATTGGAGGAAGAAGGATTTGTCGAAAGTTTAGCAGGTTCAGGCATCTATGTCCGCCCTCAAGGTCATGAAGGCGGAAGCAGATCCCAGTCTCCCATGCTCAAACAAAATCCTCAAGCCTATAAGGTGGTGCAACAAGCCCTAGATGAGTTACTGGGTCAAGGTTGTTCTCTCAATCAATCACGAGAACTATTTTTAGCAGAAGTTGACTGGCGCTTGCGTTGTAGTGCCAGAGTATTAGTGGTGACACCATCTCAAGATATTGGGGCTGGGGAATTAATGGTTGATGAGTTAGAAGAATCCCTGCAAATCCCCCTCCAGCTAGTCGCAATGGAACAACTGATTGGAGTATTAGACCAAACCACTTCAGCCACATTAGTCACCAGTCGTTATTTTATCGGAGAAGTGGAAGCGATCGCTGCACCCAAAGCAGTTCGCGTGATTCCCCTAGATATTCACGACTATGGCAAAGAAATGACTGTCGTGAAAAGCCTACCCAAATCCAGTTGTATTGGTATAGTTAGCCTCAGTCCTGGTATTCTCAGAGCCACAGAAGTCATTCTCCACGGTTTACGAGGAGACGAAATATTAGTCATGACTGCTCAACCAAAGGATGCTTATAAACTACACGCGATCGTTAAACGCTCAGAAATAATATTTTGTACAGATCAAGTCAGCTATGCCACAACCCAAGCAGCTATACAAACAGTCCTAGAAGACCTCATCCGTCCACCCAAACTGATTCGCTGTGAAAACTACATCGGCACACAGTCCATCAACTTACTAAAACGGGAATTAGGACTAATTTAATTTGTCAGTTGTCCCGAAAATAACCCTAATGAACAAATAATTTGCGCTTCCTGTTGTCCGTCTTCAGGATGAATCACACACAAAGAATTATTATCACGTAAAGAAATAATCATTGTGGCTAATTGTTCATCACTAATCCCACTTTTCAACTGCCGATTAAGTTTAACAATCGTCGTTTCTTTTAATGGATAAAGATAGATTTCTTCAACCGCCTTTTTCAAAGTTTGCCAATCTTCACCTAATGAAAATAACGATGAAAATAATGGGGTTTCTGTCTTCTTAATATAAGCATCTAATCTATAATATGTTCGATATCTTGCGCCTTTAGAGCTTCCTAATTGTCCTCCAGTTGTTTTATGCTGTTCCAATACCAAATCAGCCCCTTGCGAGACAAAAACCGATTGCAGGTAAATTAGCATGATTTTGCGGAACTAAATATAATTTCGCGTGGAGGGGATGACGTAAATAGAGTTTCACAACTACTTTTTTAGCTTTTAATTGTGATTTAAGTCTTTTTAAACCCAATTCATCAGCATTATTAGGTTTTCCAATCATTAATTGTTGGCGAAATTCCTGAACTATGCGTTTTTGCAATTGAAAAGATTTATTTCTATCTATGGGTTTTTGGGATATTCCTAAACCTAATAGTTCCTGAAGTTCATCTTTGGGAAGTTTTTGCATTCCAATTAATAACCGACAACTATTATTTTCTCCGCCGGTAAATTGTTCAATTTCCTCCTGTATTAATTTCCATCCTCGCAAGTTAAAATAACCGACACAAAAATCAGCCCTATTTGCAGATTGGAGGCTTTTTTTAAGTATAGGTAATAGTTGATCATTAATATTATCAAAAATCCGAGGCATAGTTTTTATTAATTACCAAATTCTTTTTGAAAAATGTCCTCAAAATACAATCTGAGACTACGAGACATAAATTACCTCTGTTTCCACCACATTTCTAATTTGAGGCTTTAACATCTTCTTGCTAACTACATCTACCGAACATCCTAAACTATCCTCCAGAAAAAATTTTAAATCCATATAGCAGTCAAATGTTACTTTTCCCTCAAACTCCACTAATAAATCAACATCACTTTTAGCCGTCGCTTCATCTCTTGCTACCGAACCAAATAAACCGAGAGATTTTACACCATAACCTCGAATCTCTACCGCATGATCTTTTAAAAAAGTGATCAGTTTTTCTCGTTTCATTTTTTAACTCCTTAAAGATTTTTTA
>NZ_JADEWA010000535.1:0-3301 GCF_015207865.1 Dolichospermum sp. LEGE 00246 | reverse complement strand
TATAAGAGACAGGGGCATTGTTCACCCTACAAAGATGGAAAATAATAATTTGCAAATTCAAGAATATGTTCATCAAATGTCGTTATTATTGGATTTACCAATAAATGATGAATACAAAAATAGTGTAATTGCCAATTTTGAGAAAATCAAAGATATCGCTGAAATTGTCAATAACTTCCCTTTGCCAGAATCAATGGAAATTGCACCTATTTTTGAACCATAAATGAACCATGAAAGATGCTGTATCTATCGCCGAAAATGTGTTATCAGGTAAAATTAGCGCAGTGGATATTACCCAAGCTGCATTAACTAGAATTGCTGATAGAAATAATCAATTAAATTGCTTTACAACTATTACCACAGAAACAGCTTTACAAGATGCAGCAAATATTGATCAAGAAATTGCAGGAGGGAAAAATCCCGGTGTTTTAGCTGGTGTACCTTTTGCAGTGAAAAACCTATTTGATATTGCAGGTTTAACAACATTAGCAGGGGCAAAAATCAATGCTGAAAATCCCCCCGCTACCCAAGATGCAACCGCAATTAAGAGATTAAAAAAAGCTGGTGCGGTACTAGTTGGGGCGTTAAATATGGATGAATATGCTTATGGATTTGTCACAGAAAATGCCCATTATGGCACAACTCATAACCCCCATGATTTAAACCGTGTTGCGGGAGGTTCTTCTGGTGGTTCTGCTGCTGCGGTTGCTGGGGGTTTAGTTCCTTTTACTTTGGGTTCAGATACTAACGGTTCTATTCGTGTTCCTGCGGCTTTATGTGGTGTTTTTGGGTTTAAACCTACTTATGGCAGGTTATCCCGTGCAGGTGTAAAATTATTTTCTAGTAGTTTAGATCATATCGGTCATTTTGCTAATTCAGTCCGAGATATTGCCACAATTTTTGATGTTTTGCAGGGTGAAGATGAAAAAGATCCAGTTTGTACAAAACGTCCGATTTCTAAATGTTTACCACAAATAAATCATGATATCTCTAATTTGAGAATTGCGATCGCCGATGATTATTTTACCCAAAATGCAGATATAGAGGCTTTGGAAGCCGTTCTCAAGGTGGCTAATGCTTTAAATGTAAGTGAACATATAACTATTCCCGAAACAAAAATTGCCCGTGCTGCGGCTTTTATCATTACCGCTTGTGAAGGAGCGAATTTACATTTAGATAAATTAAAAAGCCGTCCCCAAGACTTTGATTTTGCGACGCGAGATCGTTTTTTAGCAGGTGCATTAATTCCTAGTAGTTGGTATTTGCAAGCGCAGCGGTTTAGAAAATGGTATCGAAATCAAGTTAGAGAAATATTTGCAAATGTAGATATAATTATTGCCCCGACAACACCCATTACTGCGCCCTTAATTGGTCAACAAACTATGATATTAAATGGTGAGGAAATTCTGATTCGTCCTCATTTGGGTTTATTCACTCAACCATTATCTTTTATTGGTTTACCTGTTTTATCTGTTCCTATTCATCAAGAAAATTATTTACCTTTAGGAGTACAATTAATAGCAGCACCCTATAATGAAGCTTTAATTTTACGGGTTGCAGCAATTTTAGAAAAATATGGTATAGTTCAATAGGTTTCTGTTAGGAATAAAACTCTTTTTTAAAACAAACCGCAGAGGCACAGAGGACACAGAGAAAAAGCATTTTTAACTTAACTGTATTGTGGTGTAATTTATTTTAAATCTTAAATATCGAAATTATGAAAATTTATGACTGGATTGTTATTGGTGCGGGAATTACTGGTGCTGCACTTGCTTATGAACTAACAAAAATCGGATTTTCTGTCCTTTTGTTAGAACAATATGAAATATCTCAAAATGCTACTCGTTATAGTTATGGTGGAATTAGTTTTTGGTCAGGAAAAACACCAATTACACAACAATTATGTGAGGAAGGTATTACCCGTTACCGTATCTTATCACAGGAATTAAATGCAGATACTCAATTTCGGGAATTAGATTTATTAATGACTATTCCTGTGGATATGAATCCTGAAATTATGCTTCAATCTTATCAAGAAGTTTTGACTCCTCCGCGGTTAATTACTATTCAAGAAGCTTGTGAATTAGAACCTTTATTAAATCCTCAAGTCATATCTGGTGCATTAACTGTTAAACATGGTCATGTTCACCCAGAAAAAATTACTCAAGCTTACATTCAAGCTATGGTAAATTTAGGAGGAGAAATTGAATTTGGGAATTTTTTAGAATTGATCACGACACCTTCCAAAAAATGTACAGGTGTGAAAACAAATACCACTACTTTTTATGGTGATAATGTTGTTATTTGTGCTGGAGGAATTAGTCGAAAATTACTAAAATCAATGGGTATTACTGCGAAAATATATTTTTCTCATGCAGAAATTATTGAAACACCACCTTTGGATATTAAATTACATACCTTAGTATCACCAGCAAATTTGCAAAGATTTCAATTAGAAGCAGAATCTACTCAAATTGATGAATTATGGGATAACCCAGATACTGAAATACTACCACCAATTTTAGATGTTGGTGTGGTGCAATTGTTGGACGGTAGTTTGCGCTTAGGTCAAGTTAGCCGATTTTTAGTAAATCCGCAAGCAGAAATTAACTCAGCAGCAAGTGAACAATGGTTACGAGAAAGCATCACGAAAATATTACCAAGTTTAGGAAATGTACTAGGAATATGGCATCATTGTTTAGTCGCATTTACTCAGGATAAATTACCTTTAATTGGTGCTATTTCTGAATTTTCAGGACTGCATATATTTTCAGGTTTTACTAGTCCTTTTATTTTTGTTCCTCCTTTAGCTGTCCGGTTTGCTAAGTTTGTATCTGGTTATGAAGATGAGATAATTAAACAGATGTCTCCTCACCGTTGGCATGATTAATAGTATTTTGTGAATCTGATTTTATGAGTTTAGCAGCTTCTTGTAATAAGTAATTGGACAAAAATATTTACAGTCATTGCGAGCGAAGGGAAGCAATCACAACCCTTGGAATTGCTTCATTTCACTTTGTTCCATATGGCTAACGCCACGCAACGTTTACGCAATGACATTGTGTAATTAATTCTGTCTCACTACTTAGTGATTGTTCTTGTTGATGAATAACTTCTAAACGAGGGGAAATTTCCGCTAAACGTTGCTATTTCCTGTTCTTGCACTTTTAGATCCCACAAGGGGATTGCGGGAAGGCTGGGAGCCGCGTCTCTTTAGAGCGCGGGGGAAAGCCTACCCGTGCGGTTTTAACCGCTGCCAATATTCTCAACTATGATGCGGGTCATTAATATATCTTTCTAT
>NZ_JADEWA010000062.1:0-17042 GCF_015207865.1 Dolichospermum sp. LEGE 00246 | reverse complement strand
AAGATGTTGCCATTCTAATTCAATTGGATTCATTTCCGAGCAATATTTAGGAAGAAAAAACATATATAAACCCATGTTTTCCCACTTTGTCCATAATGCCTGAACTTCTCGACAACGATGTATTGGTTCATTATCTTGAACTATGATTCTCATTCGTTTATTCTCATATGCTTCTTGCGCCTCTTGTTCCATCATTTTGATGTAAGAACTGCGCTTAACTCCTCCAATTACTAGACCATAAATAAAGCTAATTAATGGCTGAAATAGCCCAATAATACTGATTCTGCGTCCACGTCTTTTTGTTTGTTCGAGCTTTTTTTGTTCTCCTTTTTGATAGTATGTATAACCTGAATCACTCCAAGCTGAAAATCCTGATTCATCTAAATACTTTAGGTCTATTTCTCCACTAGCCGCAGCCAGTTCTAACATATCCATATCTGCCTGTTTACTTGCACGATTCACTGGATCTTGTTTTGCTTGATGACTTATTCTTATTCGCTTCCATCTCACCCCTTTTTTTTTTAGTCCCCGTCTAGTGTGTTAATTTTGACAGGCAACCCAGGGATTTCCCTCATGCAGAAAGTGTGATAAAAAAAAGAATGCCTGAAAGCCCATAAAAAGGTTTTAGGAAAGCAAAACAAGCAGAAAGAAGGTAATAGGGGAATGGAAGGATTTAAAAGTTCCGAAAGCCGATTAGTACGGCTATTTCAAAAAGGTCGAGAACAGTGGAGAAAAAGAGCCGCAGAAAAACAGAAAAAAATGAGAGGAATGGAAATCAAGATCAGAGACTTAAGTACAAGTCGAGACCTTTGGAAATCGAAAGCACTATCAGCACAGCAGCAAAAAGAGCAGTTGGAACAAGAATTAGAAAATTTGAAAAAAAAACTGAATTTGACAAATTAAAAAAACAAAATAATCATGTAACCGAATTAAGAAATCAAGAGCTAGAAGAGTTAAGACCTAAAGGGCATAGTTATTTGGTTTGTGTCATAGAAACAGCAATAAAATTCTTAATAACAGGCTTAAATAGTCTGAGAGGGATTGAAAGAAATTTTGAAATATTAACAGAACATTGGATATTTTCAACACCTAATTTTAATACGATACGACAATGATCATTACGATTGGGATTGTATGAGTTTAATCGTAAAAAAGAATATCGGGAGGATTGGATATTTATTTTAGATATGACCATAGAGTTAGGAGCAGCAAAATGTTTAGTTATTTTAGGTATATCTCAAGAAAAATTTACCCGAATTGTTAAGGAAGAGGTGAGAAGTTTACAACATGAAGATGTCGAAGTTCTCAGTTTAGAAATCATGGATAAATCACCTGGTACGGTGATATTAGAAAAGTTAAAAAAATTAGCAGAATGTGTAGGAACACCTGTACAAATAATATCAGATTGGGGAAGTGATATCAAGAAAGGAATAAATTTATATAAACAAGAGAATCCGGGAGTTATTCTTACTTATGATATTACCCATAAAATGGCTAATCTCCTTAAAAAAGAGCTATTATCAGATGAGAACTTTAAAAACTTTCTGCGACAATGCAGCTTGACTTATTCATTAAGTTCAGCAGACAAAATTATATTTTCTTATCCCTCCTAAACAAAGAACTAAGGCTCGTTATCATAACGTTGATGTTTTGATAAAATGGGCAATAAAGGTCATAGAATATGAAAAGCACCAAGACTTTTCTCAAATTAGCACTATCTATAATTTAGACAATGAAGCACTATTTCTACTAAGCTTTACTTTGGGTGTAGATATTTTAAATATTCTCAAAAATCTCACACCATTTGTTTATAAGAACCGTCAGGAATTTACTGAAGCTCTTAGCAAACATTTAGGAAAAGAATTGTACGTTGTTCATGGAGAAATTATTTGTCAACATTCTGATTTAGGACGGAGAAGTTTTTATAATAAATTTGGTTGGCTCTTTAATTATGAACAAGATATTAATACCTATACCGAAATATTTACTCAAATTCATTCTGTGCAAAAACAACTAAAAACTCAAGGTTTACATTCTGAATCTCTAGAAGAATGGTTGAAAACTATCTCTGTTGATTCTTTGACTCCAAGAGGACAAAAATTTCATGAGAAAATTATTGAGTATTTAACATTTGAAACTAATCAAATTCCGGTAGGTCAAATTCTACTTGGTACTAGTGATGTTATTGAATCCCTGTTCGGTAAATATAAATTCTTTGCAGCTAGACGACCTCTTAAAGATATTGGTGCTAGTATTTTATTGATTCCTCTCTTTACGCTCAAAATTACGACAAGTTCCGTAAAACAGGCAATGGAATCTATTCGTTTTATTGATGTTATTTCTTGGACTGAATCTATTTTTGGTTTTTCCATGCTCTCCCAAAGACGAAACCTTAAATCCGCAGATATTTCTGACACAGAACCTGCATGAAGTCTTATGGGTAAAGGATTCACAGAATTAACACACTAGGTCTGGTCTTTTATCTCTTGAGTATCCATGAACTATTTCTATTGCTTTCATCTCCGGTTCTATTTCTAATTTATTCTCTCCTATTTCTTGCTTTGTTTCGTCTATTTCTTCGATTTCTTTTTTGTACTCTCCTTCTACACTCATTGAAGTCCCATCTAAATGAATACTATCCATTTCTACTTGGAATTTATGGGCTGCTTTTATGGCTACTGCTGTAAATATTTTTGTTGTTCCTATTTGATGATATTTGTCTAGTTCTCTTCCTAGTTTGTCATCGTTTAAATGTGATGCTAATACTCCTTCTCCTATTAAATGTTCTGTTGGTTTTCCTACAAAAAATTCCCCAAACAGGTATAATGGGACGCTTAAAAAGTCTAATCCATTCAATATCATCGCTTTTACTACTTGTCCTGATGTTAGGTTTTCTCTTGTTTTTATTCCCACCATTTTATTCACTTCTTCTACCAATTCCATCTCGTCTATTATTCCCGCTACTATTCCTAAATGGTCTATATTTAGGATTTGCATGACTTCTTTTGGCTCTTTCATGGTTTTTTTCTTCTCTATTTGACGCTTATTATTTTACCAAATAAAAGCCTAAAATCTTTGCTAGGCAATCTTTTCAGGCTTTACTTTCTCTAAATTTTTAATTCTTAGATTTGCTTTAGTATCTGCGGAATGTGGGTTCAAACATCCTCTAAAGAGAATATATGGGGTAAAAACGCAAGTTATGGACTTCTCAAGGATAGATAAGATAGTATTTGAATTGATGACCTTGTTGATTTATGAGGTGTGCTATGAAACAACGGCTGCAAATTCTCAAAAAGACTGACTCATCGGCTACTGTGTCAGAAGATGCTGGGTTTCAATTGCGCCCCTTGGCGAACAAAACTCAACAGCAGACAAATCAGCCCCTGTCGCAAACGGAAAATGAAAATCAAGAATTTCAACAACATCAATTTGAGGCGACAAAATTAGAACTTCAAGCCAAACATGGTTCTATCACCCCAGAGGGACAAACACAGCTTACCTTATTGCAAGCGAAGATGAATGAGGTGCTACACAGGCGAGTGGAAACCGGTGCGGATTTTAGTCACAATCTGGAGAAAATCACCCTGCGTAATCCTGAGAGAACACTATCATCAACCCGTCCATCTCTGGTACAGGCAAAGTTAACTATTGGTCAACCAGGAGACAAATATGAGCAGCAAGCAAATCAAGTTGCGGCTACTGTAGTTAACCAAATTCATCACACAACCATACAAAAACAACAGACATCAGAGACGACAACTAGTCAAGATAAAGCAAAAAACAGTGAGAATAATCGCAAGCAAAGGTTTCTGAGTGACTACGCGATAGCAAAAGAATTAGTTAAAGGCATAGATGAAGGTTTAGCACAGGAAAAAATTTTAGAACAACTTTTGCAGAATTTTAAGAAAATATCATTTAAATACACAATGTCTTATAAGCAAGGTACAACTCTATTAAAAGGAACCAGAGAAGGAGATTGCAAGACATTAGCTGAAGCCTTTCAAACAGTAGCACAAGAATATTTTGGCATTCAAAATGTCACGGTTGAACAAATCAAGAAACCTTTTTTAAGCGAAGCTGAGGAAACTTTGCACCAAGGCAGAAAACGCAATTGTGATAACGGTAAACGGTGGTTTTTCCAAAATCATTATTGGGTGACTTGCAACGGCAAAATATATGATGTTTTATTCCTGA
Source organism: Dolichospermum sp. LEGE 00246 (assembly GCF_015207865.1). Taxonomy (NCBI): domain Bacteria; kingdom Bacillati; phylum Cyanobacteriota; class Cyanophyceae; order Nostocales; family Aphanizomenonaceae; genus Dolichospermum; species Dolichospermum sp. LEGE 00246. The sequence continues at coordinate 12,848 of NZ_JADEWA010000062.1, read as the reverse complement.
GTCAGAAACGCCCGGAAGTAGATATGGCCAGGCAAGAAAATCCGCTGAAATCAATGCTGATGCCAGAAGGAGAATACTATGAAACCGAAAAGGGTAAAGTTGTATATACTCGTGGTCATGAATATTTAACTATGGAACTGAGTATGTTTGAAAAGTTAAAAAACTTTGTTAATAACCTGGGTAAATGGTTAGCTAAAGATATGAGTGCAATTATCAATCAAATCCAGAAGTTATTGAGTAGAGGTGGAAACAACGACAGTGATTTGGAATCTGTGATGAGAGAAGTGCAAAATAACAGCACGAGTGCGATAACATCAAAGCATTTAAATCAGTAATTTTAGTCTCTAAATATATAGGTAATGGGTAAGAGGTAATGGGTCATTATGTCTCTTCACCAATTACCAATCACCAACCCAAATAGATATGATAACTAAGTAGGGCTTGCTAAATAAAGCTAAAACCATTTATTAATAACCCACATTCCGCACCCTAAACTTTCACAGATCAAAAAAGCCAGCCAAGTAGTACATAATAACTAAAGACAACTCAAAGATTAAGATACTTAATGAGAAGAAGTAGCATTAGAAAGGGCATGGTGTGAGAAAGTGAAACTTGGTAACAAAAGAAAAAAATGAATTGATAACCAAATAAGAAATAATTGATGACAACAGAAATATTAGAGGCAACTGTTGTGAAATTAAAACCGCAAGAAATAGAAATTCAGAACATAGACCATCTAGGGATAGTAGCAGGAATAATAGATTCAATAGGAATAGTAGAAATAATAAATGAATTAATAGGAATCGAAAAAGACGAAAAAGTAAATGCAGGTCAAGTAGTAAAAGCCATGATCATAAACGGGTTAGGATTTGTATCCAAACCGTTATATATGTTTCCCAAATATTTTGAAACAATCGCCTGTGAACATCTAATAGGAGCAGGAGTAAAACCAGAATATCTCAACGACGATAAACTGGGGAGAGTCATGGATAAACTATTTATAAAAGGATTGGATACAATATTTTTTATCATCGCAGTAAAAGCAGCCAAAAAATTTGGAGTATCACTATTAACATCACACTTAGACTCATCATCAATGCACGTGCATGGGCAGTATAACACTAGCTTACCATTCGTAATATTTGAGAATCAAAAAGTAGGAGATAACCAAGAATTAGAGGAATTAGCAGTAAAATCACCAAAAGAAATTACAATTACCTACGGTTATTCCCGTGACCACAGACCAGACTTAAAACAGTTCATTATAGAAATGATATGTTCAGGGGATGGAGACATCCCAATATTTTTAAAACTAGCATCAGGAAACCAAACAGATTCATCATGCTTTGGTCAAATAGCAGTAGAATATCAAAAACAATTAGAAGTTAATAGTCTCATTGTTGCTGACTCGGCATTATATACAGAATCAAACCTAAAAATGATGTCAGATTTACAGTGGTTATGTCGAGTACCATTAACCATAAAAGCAGCAAAATCATTAATATCAACAATACCAGAATCAGAATTTATTGATAGTACAATACCAGGATATAAATTAGCATCAAAAACCGAAAATTATGCCGGAATAGAACAAAGATGGCTAGTGGTACAAAGTCAAGAGAGAAGAGAATCAGACCTGCGTAAACTCACCCAAAAAATTATCAAAGCAGAATCAAAAGCTGTGCAAGATTTGAAAAAATTATCACAAGAAGAATTTGCTTGTGAAGCAGATGCTATCAAAGCATTATCAAAATTATCAAAACAATTCAAATATCACCAAATTAACGTAAGTATTGTTACTCAAATCAAATCTAAGACAAAAGATTCTCCACAAGAAATATGTTACCAAATATCAGCTACAGTCTCCCAGGATGAAAGTAAAATTAATACAGAATTGCTGAGTGCGGGACGTTTTATTATTGCGACGAATGTTTTAGATTCAAAAGAACTTAGCGATGATTCCATGCTCAGTGAATATAAAGCCCAGCAGTCATGTGAAAGAGGGTTTGGTTTTCTCAAAGACCCATTATTTTTTGCAGACAGTATTTTCCTCAAAAGTCCTGAAAGAATAGAGTCTTTGGGAATGATTATGGGTTTATGTCTATTGGTTTATACTTTGGCTCAACGACAAATTAGAAATGCTCTGAAAGAGTCTAAATCAACAATTAAAAATCAATTAGGTAAAGCAACTAACCGCCCTACTTTACGCTGGATTTTTCAATGCTTTCAATGTATTCATTTGGTGACAATCAATCAGGAAGAATATATTTCTAATTGGAATCAGGACAGAGATTTTATCTTGCGTCTTTTACCAGATGATTGTTTACGTTACTATCAATTAGTCACCTAATTATTATCTCTATCAATTTAATTTTTCAAAAGTGAAGATGAGCTAATCTCTTTGATTTATAGCTCCATTTTACTATGTCTATAATTTCATTTTTATCCTGTAAATATTAGTCTATTTTATGATTTTTCTCTTGAATATCTTCTTTTATTTATATGTTGACCTCTCCAGGTGGTGTTCATTCTTATTGCTCCTTATTGAGAATGGGTTTTGATGCCATTTTTGGTGATTTACTGTTTCTCAAATGCCTTTTTTCACTGTATATGTCTGTTTTTATGCTAACTTTGATTTTTTATCTCCGTAATTTCCCTCTGGAACAGTTTGGGGTGCGGAATGTGGGTAATAAGGCTTTCGCGGATTTTTATCACAAAAAAGTGCAAGGTTTTGGCTGATGGTGTCTCAAAATAGGTGCATTTTTCTTTGTCGGATTTGGAAAATTGAGGATAAGCTGTTGTGCATTTAGTTTGTATAATTCTAGCGGGCAAGATGCCCGCACTACAAAGTTCAAGTAAATTATGGTTATCAAATTTAGCTGCGTAACAGCTTATCCAAATCGTTGAAACTGTTCCCTGTTCCCTGTTCCCTGCCTTCGCAGGCAACTTATTCAGCAAACCCTAAGTAGGTGAACACAATAAAACCAATCTGTGTAAAGAAAAGTAAAATCGCCCAAACCCTCTTCACTCTTGCCTTTTGCCTCTTGCCTTGCTATAACGACGATTTTCAAGGCTAACCTACTTATTCAAACGGACATGATTTAACTACCACTTTCCTGAATTATCTTCTTGTTGCAAACCTATCAACTGTCGCCGCTTCCAAGCATAATTTAGTATATTAATCCCTAATTCCTGGGCTGTGCGAATAGTTAACCGAGGTAAATTAAATTCTCTGTCTATTCCCCAAGCCGAGGCTAAATCACCTACTACGAAAATTATTCCGCCGCCTAAAAATAATTGAATTAACTGTTGATTGATAATCGGTAAAGCCGAAAATAAGAAAGGTTTCGTCCTTAAAGGATGACTTCTTTGTACCTCTGTTAATGGTCGTAAAGGACTTTCTAATTGTTGTGCTAAGGCGTGGGTACTTTCAATTAAAGCATTAGCATCTAAAGGGGCATCAATTAACAATGTACCACCTGAATTTAAATAATTTTTCAACGATTCAAATTCAAAATTATTCAAAGACAGTGACTGTTTACCTGTGAGATAAAGTAAATCATATTCTTGGATATTTTCTGATAAAGAAACCTCATTAGGTTCATCAGCACCGCGCAAATGTGAATATAAAGGTTCTATTGATTGTAGTAAGTAAGCAAGGTTAAAAAAATTGCGGGCATATTCACCATCATCACTATGAGAAACTTGTGCCATTCTCACCAAGGCTTGAGGACGTGCCTGTGCGTGACGACGATAACGTAAATCAATATTGTTATAACCAGGATAAAAAGCATCCGCTGGTTGACTAATTGAATTTTGTCCTGGTTCTAAAAGTATGCGGCAGATTTCGATTTCCGAAGGATTTAGTGTGGAGTTTCTTTGGTCAATCCGATAGGTTTCTTGGACAATATCTCTTTGCTGTCTACTTCGCAGTTCATCAGGATCTACATAGCTAACTACTAAGTAAATCATCAGGGGTTCAGAACTAGCTACTTCTAAATCAATGGGAAAATCATAAGATTTTGTGACAACAATTAAATTGCCCATGACATCAATAGCAATTCCCGGCTGAATTTGTACCCAGCGTCCATCTCGATATTTAGCTTCATATTGACGAGGTGCGGGAATTGGTCTGACACCTAAACCACAAACAATTCCCGGCTGATTTAAACTTTGATAGTGTGTATTTTGCCGCTGACGATGATATTCATGGGCTTTACGCCAACGTTCTGCATTGATTAGTAAACCATCGGACGCTTGTAGTCGTTCAAAAGGTTGAATTTGTGGCGGTGGAAAAGGATGAGTCATGGTACTTTTGTTCCCAATTCAAAATTTAAACTTCAAAATTTACATCTGCGCGAAATTAGTTTTAACTACTAAAATTTTCTATCACTAACTCATAAGTACAAAAAGCGGGTTTTTCTTGGTCAATAATTTTGCGGATTAATTGTTCATTGAGGTTAATATTACTGACATTGGGGCGCAAGCGGACTATAAAATGAAATGCTTCGCCACCTGCTAAAATCGCGCTGCCTAATTGTGCTGAACCCAAAATAAAACTAGGTCCAAAAGGTTCAGTAATACTAATATGTTTATCTGCCTCATTTCCTATATCCTCATCCAAAGGCAAGCCTGTATAAAGATGCAAATATAGTCGCAACCCTTTGCGAGTACCACGCCAGCGATAAAGCTCAACTGCATGACGAATTAAACGCCGTTGTTGATGTAAATCCCACACGGAATCTACTGGCCAAGCTACCCAATGAGCTAAAAATGGCAATAGTGCTTTTGGTGCTGTCAAGGGGTCAAGATTTGCCCATGAGACGTTAAAACTATCAATGGCTGGTTGATAAGCCTGTTCAAATATCTTCATGAAGCGACCAATAAAGTCTACTTCCCGATATAGAACGGGCAAAAATTCCATGTAGGCACTGTAGGGACGAACATATAAATCAAAGTAATCGCTGTGTTGAATTTGTGATCTATCTGTACCTGATTCAATGTTGATGGTAACTAGACTGCGAAAATTCAGATTTAATCTATCTTGTTGTCCGGGAACAATTGCCTGTTGATCTTCAAAAAAGGTAGCAGGAATAGAGAAATAGAGGACAGCTTCCATTTGTCCTCGTGGTGGAATTTCACTACCTTCTGTACCGATTTGACACCACTCAGAAGGAAAGTTCCCCTCAACTTTCAAACTCACCCTTAAAGAACGCGATTCTAAGTTCTGCACTTGCACAATCATCTCGCTGGGTTCGCCTGGATGCAAGAGTAAACTCTGTGCTGTTACATCCATGCTTTCTGGTCTGGCAAATGTTAAACCTGCACCTGGTACAGCTTCAGGAATTTGCATTGGGGTTAATTGAATGCGAACAGCAGGGCTAGAAAGATTTTGCACCATATAATCTCACCTCAGCGATTACTGATTTGGATGTCATGACCGGAACGCAGGTTATTATCAGTCCAAGAACAGACTAAACCTTGTGAGCCTGGGTCTATTACTTGTTCTGGGGAAGATTGTCTGATCCATCTGTCGCCCTGTTTACGGATGGAAAATAGTAAGACTGTCCCTAAATAGCGCACACCTGGAGTTTGTTGCATTAAGGCGATAATATCTGATGTATAAACGGGTCGCCCAAAAGGCCAACCTTTGCCTTCCATGCCTCCTGTTAATGGGTTGAGATATTTATACAGGGATATTCTCAGGTTGCGGAGAATTTCTGCTGTGGCTAGAGGGTTATTATAGGCAGGTTCTAGAATTACCTCTGTTTGGACAGCAACGCCTACATATTCAGGTTCTTGTAGTTGTACTTGTACTCCTAGTAATTTTCTTTCATCCAAGTATTGCAGAACTTGTTCTTGCAGTGCCGGACTGAGGGAGAATTGTTGTGGTGGGATACCTTCGCCTAATTCAATCCCGTCTGTATTGGCATAGGGAACAACTAGCAAACCCACTGTACCAGCTTGTCTAGTAGCACTGGCTGGTAAACAACGAACTCGGGCGATCGCTCCTGCACCGCCTTGTTGTGCTAAAACTTCAAAATCCTCGGCTGTAACTGCTCTGTCACGGGTGCGGAGAATGCGTGGCGCTCTGATGACTGCTTGTTCTAAAGATTCCCCATCTGCACCATTAATTGCGGGTTTGTAATTAATTACACTTTCTATATAGGGAAATGCTGACTTCAAAAATTTAAGTGAGCCAATTTGGACATTACCCTCTTTACCGCCACCAGTCCGATAAACCAGCATTCTAATTTCCGCACCCCGTGGAGGTACTGCCCCATATTGATGTTCTTGGGCATTCTCAATATCACTGAATTGGACAACCGTCTCTTCTGTGGTGGATTGTTGAATGCGCGATCGCACTTTTGTGTGACGTTTGAGTTGTCCAGGTTCTCGAATCAGTGGACCGAACTGCACAGTACCGGTGATGGAATCAATGGTGTAATGACGGTCTTGGTGTCCAGAATCGGCAAAATCTCTGACTTCGTGCCAAGTTTGGGGTAAACCTCCAGAGGGAGTGACAACGATATACTCATTTTCCCGACGTTCCAAAATTGGTGTCATGAGTAATTGAAAACTCTGTCCTGGTTTACCATTACTTATGCCCAAGCGTTCATCTTGAATCATCGTACTGTGAGTAGCCCTAACAGTACCACCAATAGACCGGACTGCTAACCCAGTAATTTGCGGTGGACGATTATAACCCGGTTGATTTGCCCCTGGGCTGGTAAAACGACAGCGTACCCAGCGACCTCGATAAACGGTAAAGGTAGTTATCGGCCAAGCTTCTGGTAAATGCAGGCGGACATCAGCACCTTGGGCGGCATTAGTACCCTGTTGTTCAATGTCATTAAAGCTGAAACCCTTGGTATGGTCATCTACTTCTTTTAATAATACTGGCTGCCAATTTTCTCCATCCCAAGCTTCCCAGTAACGTGGGGGTTGATTGGGGTTAATTCCTGTCGGCGTAGCAACCGCGCCTTGAAAAGTAATTTCTAAGACATTACTATCAAGAGCATCAGGAGAATTAATCACTAAATAAAAACAATTTCCCGGCTGGGGTTGTTCGTTAAATATGGCTTGTTCATTTCCTGTCCATAAGCCATTGGGCTGACGATTCCAATTGGCCAACCTTTCACGCAGAGTTTGGGGTGTGTCTTCAGTGGTTTGGGCAGTTAAAAAGTATTGAATCTGGGGTTTACCAATGATTAAAGGTGAATCGGTACTAAAGGTAATCGCTGGTGTAGTTTCAGTGCGTACCGTGGAAACTTCCAGACCTGCGGGAATGGTGTAGGCTTCAGGTAAATCAGAACTTAAATAAAAAGTTAATTCTGTATGTGCGGGGGCGGGTGGTTGGAGGCGAATCCCTAGTAATTCTAAAAAAGCTACATAATTTTTACGGGGTACTTGGTTAAACCGCAGCAACATTTGGTCAGTTAACCAAGCAAATAACTCAATCAGCGTAATCCCTGGATCACTTAGGTTGTGGTCTGTCCATTCGGGACAGTAGCGTGGGATACGCATAATACTTTCTTCTACCAAGTCATCGAAGGTGCGATCATCTAAGTTAGAAGAAGGTAATTGTGGTAAAAAGTCAAATTTCACAGTTACTCCTCAGCAGCCAGCAAATAGAATGGATAAACAAAGCTGTGAATATCGGCATAATCCTTTAAGCGATAATTGATCATGATGTCCACTTTGCCCCGCACAGGGTCGGGTTCTGTGAGAACTTCATCAACAATAATTCTTGATTCCCAAACTTCTAGGGCTTCCAAGACATAGATACGAATTCGCAGCAGAGTGTCAGTATTCAATGGTGCAAATGCCAACTCTGACAAGCGCGAACCAAAATTAGGCCGATAAACTCGCTCACCAATTCCCGTGCGAAGGATAATCCAGATAGACTGTTTAACTTTTTGTGCTTCACTGCTTAGTTGTATTCCCCCTTGCAAATTTAACTGCAAAGGAAAACCCCAACCAGTTCCTAAATATTCTCTTTGGCGATCATAAACCATAGCTATTATATGGCTGTGACATCTATACCTTAATAGAATATCGGTACAGCAGGTTTAAGCCTATTCGCCAAAAGTCGAACAGTCATTGGTCATTGGTCATTGGTCATTGGTCATTGGTCATTGGTGATTGGTGATTGGTAATGGGAATAATTCTTTCTCCCTGCCCCCTGCTCCCTGCTCCCTGCTGCCAATTCCATTAACCACCAATGAGAACGGTAAAATCACCTTTGACAATTTTATTGGTCGGACCTAATGCTTCAAGAATGGTATCACCCATGCGACTAGCGGGCAACCCATTAATTAAGACTGTTTTACTACCATCAATAACCACACCTGGACCGTGAGGAGGTATTGGTAAGGGAGTAGCACATTGATGAATATCTGCCATTCCCGGAAGAGAGGAGGCGGCAGCAGCAGAAATCATGCTACTCATTGTCGCCGAGGATGCGGCCTTGGTAGCTTGTTCCGCCGCTATGGCCGCAGGTGCGCCCGGTGTTCCTGCTGCGGCTTTGGTAGCAGCTTCAGCCGTTTGGATAGCTATATCGGTTGTTTGTTTAGTAGCCTGTAAAGCTGGAACTGCTGCCGCTGGTATCCCCCGCCAAGCTGGTAAATTGCCAATTAGCACATTATTGCTACCGGGTCCGCCTGTTAATACTGGGGGTAAGGGATGGGCTACGTTGTCGGTAATTCTCGCTGCTGGTTTAGACATAAATAATTAACTCCCACAGAAATGGAGAAAGAGGATTAATTTAATTTAATTAATGAACCTTTGACAGTTATTATGCCATTAGCCTTAATATCTATATTTCCCGCTGCATCTAATGACATATTACCTGTTGATTTAATGGCAACTGATTGACTATTATCGCTCATGGTAATACTATGTCCACCTGTTGTTTGAATAGAAATTGATTTACCTCTATCATCCATCTTGATGATATGACCGCCGTTAGTTTTAATTTCTATGCACTGATCACTATCATTGAGATAAATTTTATGACCCTTTGTAGTTTCTAGGCGAATACCTGTTTTACTGCCTCCTTTGTCTTCTTCTACAAATTGTAAAGTATGTCCTGTACGAGTTTTAAAAGTACGTAATCGGACACCTTTAACAACGGAGTCATCTACTTTTTCTGGTGGTGCGTCTTCACCATTCCACACATTACCGATGATGTAAGGACGGTGAATATCGCCATGTTCAAAACCTACTAAAACTTCATCATTGACTTCTGGTAAACAATCAAAACCACGATTAGGACCTGCACCAGCAGTAACTACTCTAGCCCAGTGACTTTCATGTTCTTCTGTGAGGGTAGGAAATTTCACTTTTACCCTTCCCCAACCTTTAGGATCTTTATTATTGGTGACAATTCCTACTAAGAATGTTTGTCCTGGTTGGAGGTGTGTTTGTGTGGATAAAGTAGAAAATAAGTTGCCTGGACGTAACCCCCGCACACTAAAATTTGTGGTATAGACTCGTTGACTGTAGAAATGGCGTGTTTCGGTAATATAGTATTTACCATTATAGCGATCGCCCATCTTTTCCAGATTTACTACCCGTCCTGGTCGAATTTGGGGATTTCCGTAGGCTTGAGCATCTGCATAGACAAATTCTCCTCCCAATTCATCACACAAAGCCTGAGCCATCTTTTTCGCTTCGTTCTCTGTCGCAACGGGTTGATCTACAACTATCATTTTCGGGTTGGAAGGCTTACCCTTAAATGCTGTACTGGTCTGACTTCCTTTCCCGTTTCCTGTTTCTGTAATTACCTTTTCTGATGTCACTTCAGAAGTGATCAATTTTTTCTGAGTAAAATCCCAACTCCTCACTTCTACCGCTTTTACTTGTTCAGCACTGGTAACACGAATACTAAATTTACTAATTTCATTTAGCCATTTTAAATTCAGAGATTCTTTACTTTCTGGCCGACAAAAATTTAATTTTCCATCCTGAATAAATAACTCATATCCAATCCGCGCTGCTCGTTCTCTCAAGAATTCCATATTAGTTTGATTTTCTTGAAAGACATATTCATGATTTGTACCGCTAGGATCTATTCTTCCTAATGCTATACCTGTTTCTCCTACTACTTGTTTGACTATATCGCTATCTGTTTGATTCAAAAATGAACGATTATAACGTCCTCTATGGAGACGATGGGAAATATCGTAGCCCCTAATAATAATAGGTGCTTCAGTTTTTTCATTAAAATGAACCTCTATTCCTGTAATTTCCCCTTCAATTAAACTTTTCTCTAATTTTTTCTTAAAATTACTATCTTGAGTGGTGCTAGAAACAAAACCTATTTTTACTTGAGTGCCAATCTTAAACAGCTTTTCGTGTCGCCACTCTTGGTATTCAGAACGGTCAACTGTGCCAAGATAACTATTATGTATTACTAGCGTAAACATCCCTGGTAGATGAAGACTTTCTTCTACAGAAATTTCTAATAAATCCTTAATTAATTCTGGAGAAGCATCTTGTCCTTCTATCTGGATTTTTGGTTCACTTAAATAAAGACTTTTATCTGCCATAATGATTTATTCAATGATATAAAATGGTTATTGAAAAATTTTTCACCTATCTAATGGCGCTGCTGGTGTACGAGCAGCACCTTTAGAAGCGGATTCTCTGCCTCCAGGCATATTATTTTTATCTACTTCTTGCAAAGATATATCTACCATTGCCCTCACTGGTGTGCCATCATTTAAAAACATATTTAATGTGTAAGTTAAACTTGTGATGACACAATAAAAATATTCAGTCCCCCAGGTTAATATGTAAACAGGTGGACGTTGATCCGGTGAACCATTAATAGTTTCTACTCCCTTCTTTATTTTATCTACATACTCCTTCATTACTGATTTTTTAGTTTCATAAGTATCGAATAGTAACTGTTTTAAGGTGAATTTGTAAGGCTCAACCCCAGAAAAGTTAACTTTAGGTAGTAAGGTAGTTCCTCTATTTCCTTGATTACTTGACCAATTTACAGTTCGAGAAAAACTAATATCTGTGGGATTAAACATGAATTCGATGTCTGGTGCTTCACCGTTATGGGCTACGAGTTTTGCTTTTACAAGTGTTTGATTTGCCATTGTAGTATTGCTCCTAAATTTATTAAAAATAGCAGGGAATAGGGAACAGGGATCAGGGAACAGGGAACAGAATTGAAAATCTTTTGGTGTATGGTTTTTAGGTAAATTTTGGATCTCATTCAAAGTTAGACAAAAATAAACTTACACATATGGGATGCTCCATTACTATTACCAAGGTAGACGACCTATATATTTTCCTTGACGTTCTTTTTCTATTTCGATTTTTTGCCTTAATCTATAATAAATTTCCTGGGCTAAAATTTCAAGTTTTGCATCATCATCTTCATTATCATCATTTTTTTCTGCTGGTAAGGATGAATATGGGCTTTCTATAGTCTCAGTTATGGGTGCGATATCTCTTGATATATCGGGGGCTATAACTTCTCCTCCATTAGCAAAACCTTGAGGTGTAGAAAGGCGTTTGGTAAAAACATTTGATGATGTTGAGGATGATGAAACCTGAGAAGATGGGGAATTTTGCCAGTTACTCTCTACACTATTAAAATTAAAATTATTGGATTGATCATAATTACTATTGAGTAATTCTTCAATATTTGACCATTGAGATGGTGTTTCCGTGTTTGTACTTGAATTACTTTTGCGGAAAATCAGGGAAGGTGATGAATAATGGGGCGAAGATTCTCTAGTATTATTAGTTGTATTTTCCACTGTGTTAATTTGTGGAGAGTTAAGTATTGAAAGCCTTTGCTTCCCAATTTCCTCACCCAAGGAAGGAGAAGTTAAAGCAGTCGGTTTTGAAGATGAATTAGATTCAGCTTCTTTGCGCTGCAATGGACTATTTGTAAAAGAATCGACTTTAGTCGTAGGTTCGGAAAAATTTGTTTTTTCTGGTATTTGAGTATTGGCTACCTCTAAACTAGGTGAGATTATTTCCTCCGGTGAACCGCCAGTGTTGATATGCTTGAGTATCTGGAGGTTTTTTTGCGTATCTTTGGCGTTAATAACAAATTCCCCAGGTGTCAGCATTGCCGGTACTGTATCAGAGGGTGCTACTGGTTGATGATTTTCAACTGCGGTTGTGGTAACTTGACCACCAGTAGCATAACCTTTAGGTGCTGGTAAATTATTTAATCCGGTGTTTGTCTCAATGTCAATACTAGAACTAGTATCTTCATTGTCTTGAGAAGACGTGCTTTCTGATATATCTGAGTTATTTATAAAAGTTGATAAATCAACGGATTCAAATGCTAAACTTGACTCTGATGTTGTTGGTGGTGCATTATCAAGAATATTTCTGAAAATTGGCAAATTATCTGTGATATTCGATGGTGATATATCAGTATTCTCTGGTGTAATTGGTGTAATTATAGTTGAATTTGGTGTATTTACTTCATCGGATTTTGGTGATACAGGTGATGTAGTAACAGCAGGAATTTCTCTTGTTTCTGATGTGGTAGCTTCTGGATTTTCTGCGGGAATCTGATTTGTTTCTAAATTAGTATTTAACTGAATATCTGATGTAGTAACAGCAGGAATTTCTCTTGTTTCTGATGTGGTAGCTTCTGGATTTTCTGCGGGAATCTGATTTGTTTCTAAATTAGTATTTAACTGAATATCTGATTTAGTAACAGCAGGAATTTCTCTTATTTCTGATGTGGTAGCTTCTGGATTTTCTGCGGGAATCTGATTTGTTTCTAAATTAGTATTTAACTGAATATCTGATTTAGTAACAGCAGGAATTTCTCTTATTTCTGATGTGGTAGCTTCTGGATT
>NZ_JADEWA010000534.1:0-3311 GCF_015207865.1 Dolichospermum sp. LEGE 00246 | reverse complement strand
GTATTGATTCTTCTAAAAGAGATAATCTTTGATTAACCAATGATTTTAAACTGGCAAATCTCTGTTTTTGATTGATATTATTATGGATTTGAGTTTCTAATAAACTGACCTTAGTTTTTATATTATTTATGGCATTTTCATAACGCTCTAAATCTTGCCTACTTCCCAAAAATATATACCCTCTTCGTGCTGATTCAGCTACTGTCATAGCCGCATATAAATCAGTCAAAGTATTGAGAGTTTGATAAGTATGCTGAACTTGATTAGCATTTTCCTTAATTTCGGTAGTGTTATTAAATGAAGCGAAGGTAACTAGCACCATTAGCGATATAGCTAAAGAAACTCCAGCCGCAATCCATTTTCCTGAAATATACGATTTCATAAATTATCCATTTATTTATTTATCAAGTCAATTTAAGTTAATATTTCCCTCATTACCTCTAGTTGAATAAGGGATAAATTATGCGAATTCTGATAGTTGAAGATGATACTCAACTGGCAGAAGCACTTACAGAAGCTTTAACCAGAAGACAGTATGTAGTTGATGTTGCTAAAGATGGAGAAGCAGCTTGGCACGCAACAGAGTCAATGAAATATGATTTAGTAGTGCTAGATGTAACTTTGCCAAAGCTAGATGGAATCAAGTTTTGTCAACGGTTACGGAATACTAGCACGAACAATCCAGCATACAGAAACTCGACAGCACCAGTATTAATGTTAACAGCCCGTGATACTGTAGCTGATAAAATTACTGGTTTAGATGCCGGTGCGGATGATTATGTCGCAAAACCATTTGATCTAGAAGAATTAATGGCTCGCATACGTGCTTTACTTAGACGAGGTAGTACTGCCAGTACAATCAGTTTATCTTGGGGAAAGTTAGCCTTAAATCCTAGCACTTACGAGACAACTTATGACGGTCATCTTATCTCCTTAACTCCTAAAGAGTATGCAATTTTGGAATTGCTAGTTGCAAATGGTAGAAGGGTTTTGAGCCGCTCTAGTATTATTGAGCAAGTTTGGTCTGTTGATGACTCTCCGGTAGAGGAAACCGTAAGGTCTCATATTAAGTCTCTTCGGCAAAAATTAAGACTCTTAGGCGCATCTGAAACTTTGGTTGAAACAGTTCATGGTTTGGGATATCGTCTCAACTAATACAAATTATTTGTGAATTTGCGCTTAATATTACCAATAATAGATAGGATTCATAAGATTTTCAATTTCCAGAATGGTTGATTTATAGAAAAATAGGCTCACCATCATCATACAGCCCCCTATAAGATTTTATCTACACAAATTCTGCACAAATTCTGCACGCTAACTGCATATAGAGGTTGTATTCTGATAGTGAAGATAATTTTTAAGCCAATAAAGAGTTTATCAATGGAATGGAAAGATCTATATTTTGGCTGGTTAATTGAATTAATACCTTTATCACAAGGTTATATATTCAAATGCTGGATGTCTAATGAAGAAATAGGGATTAGCAATAACCATATTTATCCTAGTTTATCTCAGGCAATGATGGCAGCTAGGACAAGAGCAAAAATCGAATCTGTTAGGTTAGTGCTGATTAGTTTCTTAAATGAATACCACGACAACCACAACTTAACTACGCAAGAATATAAGGATCTAAAAAATTCAATTTCTGAATTCGCTACTGTTGCTAGTCAATTAAAAATGCAGGACTATTAAACTAAAGCGATGAATCAGACAATTATTGATTATTAGGAGAAGCGAAACAACGCTTTACCACCTATCTTCAAATAATAATCAATTCTTAAAAGATTTTAGTAGTTATGCAGGGTGCATAGCTTAAATAAATTTTTTTGCATCAAAGAGAGAGAGTAGAAAATGTTAACAAACATTATGTATAGACTTGGACGTGGAAGTGGTAGGCTAGTTATTATGAATTTTTGCATTTGTTGACCGATACAAAATCGGCATAGTAAATAAACCCCAAGCCAAACCAGTAATCAAACCAAAAGGTGTAACAATATAATTATCAAAATCCCACAAACTAAAAATCTGCGCTGCTAGTTCCAACGGATAAGCCATCATCAATATACTAGCAAAAGCCGCACCAATCCAACCATATTGACTTAACCAAAAAGCACCTTTACCATTAGTTACCGCATACAAAATTCGAGTAATTAATAGCCCTGTCACTGTGCCATAGCAGCGCATACAAACTGCCATAATAAAAGGTGGTGCTAACTCAAAACTCATAGTAGGCTGCGGACATACATGATTACCCATAAAGTAAATGATGTCCGCAATCCCCGGAAGCAAAAACACACCAGACGCAGCCAAAAAAGGAGCAATAGGGGGACCCAAAACCATACCAGCTAACAGGAAATCAGCAAAAAAACTCACCCCATTAACTTGTTTAAACTGTAAATCCCTTGACAAAATAGCCCTTTCCATATTCTCTCTGTGTCCTCTGTGCCTCTGTGGTTCGTTTATTTAATTATAAATCATCATCTGGATTTATACCCATTTCTCGTAGACGTGCTGCTAATTTTGCAGCTTTGAGTTCTGCTTGTTCAGCCCTTTGTTGTTGTTGTTCAGCCCTTAATTTTTGTAATTGGGCTTCTTCTTGACCTACCAATAACAAATTACCATCTAAATCCCACCAGCGCAGCCAAAGTTGTTCAGGATTATTTAAGTAACTTCCTTGCCATAGTCCCAATTCTACACCTAATGGCGCAATAAGATAATGTCCACGTTCGTTAGGCTGCATTTTTTGGTAAGAAAAATCTACCAAGTGATAAACCTCTAATTTATCATTATTAACTTCATAGATGGCATAATAGGGAACACGGATAATACGTTCATATACCCAGAATTTACCAGGTTTTTCACCTCCCTGTAAACCCGCTAGAGGGGTTGAATCTTTTTCTTCTTCACCATTACCACTGGCTAATTCTATAACAATTAATGGAGGAATATATTCCCGCCATAAAACATAGGAACGGCGAATTTTACCATCTAATCTTGGTGCTACATCAGGGACATAAAACCAATCTGGTGCTACTGTACCTTTTTCTGGTGGTTCAGTTTCGCGCCAATAAATCCCACAATCTTGACCTATACAAAATTGTCCGTCGGGATGTTTTTTTTGTAAAGTTTGAATTATGGAATCTGTGATAATTATGCTTTGGGGATGTTCTTGAAAGTTTTTCACAAACGTACCATCAGACTCTGGTAGTTGAGTATGATCAGGAAACTGCGGTGGTATAGCAATATCAGCCAGGGTTTCACTCATACTATTTAAAAGATTACAGTTGTTTATTTAGTATTATATATAC
>NZ_JADEWA010000533.1:0-3312 GCF_015207865.1 Dolichospermum sp. LEGE 00246 | reverse complement strand
GTATATGTAAATCTATTACTGATATAAATATTGCAAGTTTAACAGATGCAAGATATATTGCTTATATTAATGAAGTTGATAAGGGTACATTTCGGCTTGCGCTTCCCCACGAATTTACTAAAAACTACTTAGTGATTGATGTATGTGAATATGAAAATTATAAAAATAAATATATGGATTCTGCACCTATTTGGGGAGGATTTTTTCATTCAAATGCAGCATCTAGCCTACAGGAAGCATATCGTTTTCAGCCTTCTAGATTGACTGCTAGACCTAGCATTGTACTTCCAACTCCCTATCATAAAGAAAGTTGCATTCGTTCAGTAGTTCAACCCTATGCTTTTGAAAGATTTTTAAAGCTTTATCACCTTCTGGAACTGATTTTTGACTGGAACTTAGTTCAGCAAATAAAAAGTTTAGATAATGATTTACAAGGAATAGGACAATTACTCAATCAATATAGCAGCAATAAGGAAATTGATAGCTTAAAAAAGTTACTCAAAAGTAAATGTGATGATCAAAACAAAGTTGATAAAATTGCAGATTGTCTAAATAAAATTAACTCTCCAGATTATTTAGATAAGGGAATGAAGATTTTTTTCGATTATGGTAAAGACGGTAATCCTTACAATAAAATCAATAATATTATTCCATTTCAAGATTTGATGAACAGGGGAGGATTTACCCGAAGTAATTCCAGAGATTCATCTATTACAGGCATAACAGAAAATAACTATAAAGGGTTAGTAATAGATTTTTCAGCCTATTGTATATATCGTGTGAGATGTTGTACTGCTCACAATCGCATAGGTGAGTATGTTATGTCTAATGATGACGAAGGATTCGTAGTTGAATTTGCTGAACCCTTGCTTCGTGAGGTACTATGTCAAATATTTAGTGAGTGAAGATTGATAAACATAAAGCAATGCGATCACTTGTAGGTTGGATAAATAAAGTGCGATAGCGAAGCGCGACCTAGGAATCGCTCGTAGGTTATATTGATAAAGTGCGATAGCGAAGCGCTCCGCAGGAATCACTTGTAGGTTAGATTGATAAAGTGCGATAGCGAAGCGCTCCGCAGGAATCGCTTGTAGGTTAGATTGATAAAGTGCGATTGCTTGTAGGTTGGATTGATAAGATGCGATAGCGAAGCGCTCCGCAGGAATCGCTCGTAGGTTGGATTGATAAAGTGCGATAGCGAAGCGCGACCTAGGAATCGCTCATAGGTTAGATTGATAAAGTGCGATAGCGAAGCGCGACCTAGGAATCGCTTGTAGTTTGGATTGATAAAGTGCGATAGCGAAGCGCGACCTAGGAATCGCTTGTAGGTTGGATTGGTAAAGTGCGATAGCGAAGCGCGACCTAGGAATCGTTTGTAGGTTAGATTGATAAAGTGCGATAGCGAAGCGCTCCGCAGGAATCGCTCGTAGGTTGAATTGATAAAGTGCGATCGCTCATAGGTTAGATTGATAAAGTACGATCGCTCGTAGGTTAGATTGATAAAGTGCGATAGCGAAGCGCTCCGCAGGAATCGCTTGTAGGTTAGATTGATAAAGTGCGATAGCGAAGCGCTCCGCAGGAATCGCTTGTAGGTTGGATTGAGCAAGTGCGATAGCGAAGCGCTCCGCAGGAATCGCTTGTAGGTTGAATTGATAAATTGCGATCGCTTATAGGTTAGATGGATAAAGTGCGATAGCGAAGCGCTCCGTAGGAATCGCTCGTAGGTTAGATTGATCAAGTGCGATCGCTCGTAGGTTAGATTGATCAAGTGCGATAGCGAAGCGCTCCGTAGGAATCGCTCGTAGGTTAGATTGATCAAGTGCGATAGCGAAGCGCGACCTAGGAATCGCTTGTAAGTTAGATTGATAAAGTGAGATCGCTTGTAAGTTAGATTGATAAAGTGCGATAGCGAAGCGCGACCTAGGAATCGCTTGTAAGTTAGATTGATAAAGTGCGATAGCGAAGCGCGACCTAGGAATCGCTTGTAGGTTGAATTGATAAATTGCGATCGCTCGTAGGTTGAATTGATAAATTGTGATCGCTCGTAGGTTAAATTGATGAAGTGCGATCGCTGGTAGGTTGGATTGATAAAGTGCGATAGCGAAGCGCGACCTAGGAATCGCCAATCTTGTAGGGTGCGTTAATGAAATGTAACGCACCTAAAATATAAGCTAAAATGAAGTAGCTTACAATCTACCGTGTATGAGTGAAACTGTCTATATTGAAACCAGTATCTTAGGCTACCTTACTGCTCGACCAAGCAGAGACATTATTGTGGCAGCTAATATTGAGATAACGAGGGAGTGGTGGAATACACGGCGCAGTGACTTTCAACTGTACTCATCCCAAGCAGTCTTGAAAGAAACTACCCAAGGAGATGCCAAAATTGCATCTCAACGACTAGAAATTCTTAGCAATATATCATTACTCAACTTAAACCAATCCGTTCTGGATTTAGCAGAGCAATTTTTAGGCCGCAGCAACCTTCCAGCAAAAGCTGATGTTGATGCTGTTCATATCGCAGTTGCAACTGTTCACGGAATGGATTATCTGCTGACATGGAATTGTAAGCACATTGCCAATGCTCAAATTCAGAGAAAATTGGCGGAGATCAGCATTGATTTTGGATACGAATTGCCGATTCTTTGTACACCCTATGAACTTCTAGGAGGTTGATTATGTTTCATGATGAGATTGTGGAAGAGATCCACAGAATTCGTGAACAGTATTCTCGGTCATTCAATCATGACTTGAAAGCTATCTTTGCTGATTTGCAAAAGCAACAAGCTGAAAGCGGTAGAAAAGTTGTGAGCTTATCACGAAAGCAAGATACAAGAACACGTTGGAGCGGACGAGCGCGATATCTTGGTGGTGATGCGCCTGATGTTATCCGCCACTCAACTTAGCCATTATATCGAAGCGATCGCTCGTAGGTTGGATTGATAAGGTGCGATAGCGAAGCGCTCCGTAGGAATCGCTCATAGGTTAAATTGATAAAGTGCGATAGCGAAGCGCTCCGCAGGAATCGCTTGTAGTTTGGAGTGATAAAGTGCGATAGCGAAGCGCTCCGCAGGAATCGCTCGTAGGTTTGATTGATAAAGTGCGAGTTCGCCACTTACACCCTGACCAAATGAGAAAAACCCAATAACAGCTTAACCAAACCTACAGTTTTAAATACATCAGCCAAAAAATAATTTAATCATCATAATTCTACCCAATTCTCTAAACTTAAACCCTCAACTCTGGCCAAATCACTATCATTAGAAACCACAATTAAATCTTTAAGAATAGCAGTAGCAGCGATTAAAACAT
>NZ_JADEWA010000532.1:0-3326 GCF_015207865.1 Dolichospermum sp. LEGE 00246 | reverse complement strand
GGGTAGGGGAGTAGGGAGTGAGAAAGAATTTTTCCAATGACCAATGACTAATGACTAATGACCAATGACTAAAGAACTATTAAAACAAGTAAGAGTAATTGATCCTGTTCAGAAAACTGATACCGTAGGAGATGTATTAATTATTGATGGTTATATCCAAGCTGTCGCTCCGCAAATTACAGATTTTAGTGCCGATACTTCTATTCGTGATTGTCAAGGTTTAATTCTTGGCACTGGATTAGTTGATTTATATAGTCATTCAGGCGAACCTGGATTTGAAGAACGGGAAACTTTAAGTTCTTTCTTACAAGCTGCTAAAGCGGGTGGTTTTACTAGAGTGGGTGTTTTGCCAGATACATCACCACCCATTGATAAACCTGCTTTAGTGGCACAGTTGCAGCAACATAGAGATAGAGCAAAAGCTTCTCCCCATTTACATATCTGGGGAGCAATTACCTTAGATCTAGCAGGTAAACAATTAACAGAGGTAGCAGATTTAGCCGCAGCAGGGGTTGTGGGTTTTACTGATGCTAAACCTTGGGACAATTTGGGGATAGTCAGACGGGTTTTGGAGTATCTTCAACCCTTTGGTAAACCTGTGGCTTTTTGGCCTTGCGATCGCCATTTGGCAGCTAATGGTAAAATCAGAGACGGTGCGGAAGCCTTGCGAATAGGCTTATCTCCCATTCCAGTTAGTGCGGAAACAACGGCAATTGCCGCATTATTAGAATTAGTCGCGGATATTGGTACACCAGTTCATATTATGCGTGTTTCTACTGCTCGTAGTGTAGAATTAATTGCTAAAGCTAAAGCTCAAGGTCTGCCCATTACCGCTAGTACCACCTGGATGCACGTTTTATTAGATACAACAGCTATTAGAAGCTATCACACATCTTTACATTTAGATCCGCCCTTGGGAAACCACAAAGATATGTTATGCTTACGGGATGCTGTGCGAACTGGGATTATAGATGCGATCGCTATTGATCACGCACCTTATACTTATGAAGAAAAAGTTCAAGCCTTTGGGGAATCACCACCGGGGGCAATTGGTTTAGAATTAGCATTACCCCTACTTTGGCAAAATCTCGTCACCACTGGAGAATTTACAGCTTCAGAATTATGGCGCGTTTTGAGTCATCAACCAGCAGCTTGCTTGCAACAAGAAGTTAAAGCCATTCAAGCCGGGGAAATAGCCGAATTAACTTTATTTAATCCGTTACAAACTTGGCATATAAACAAGGCAAATCTCCAGACACTTGCCTATAATACTCCTTGGTTTGGTCAGGAAGTTACAGGTCGGGTTGTGCAAGTTTGGTGTGATACTAATTTAAAGTGAAGCTGCGTGAATTAAGATTTTAAGAATAATTGAACGCAGATGAACGCGGATAAACGCAGATAAATACGGATGATAATTATTCTGAGCAGTTTCATATAAAATTGGTATAATCTATTTTAGTACATCAGAACTATATTAATACTCAATGTCTGATTTAATTCTGTTTTGGCATCGTCGAGATTTACGCATTTCTGATCATACAGGACTAGCTGCGGCTAGAGAAAAAAGTGCGAAGATTGTAGGTGTATTTTGTCTAGATCCCCAAATTCTCCAAAGTGATGATATTGCCCCCGTTAGGGTAGAATATATGATTGGCTGTTTGCAATCTCTCCAAGAAAGATATCAGCAAGCAGGTAGTCAATTATTAATTTTGCAAAATGATCCTGTGATTGCAATTCCCAAATTAGCAACAGCATTAAAAGCAAAAGCCGTATTTTGGAATTGGGATGTTGAACCCTATTCCCAAACACGAGATTTAGCAGTAGTTGAAGCTTTAAAAACTCAAGGAATTGAATTTCTTAACGACAATTGGGATCAGTTATTGCATTCACCAACAGAAATTTTTAGCGGTGCAAAAACTCCCTATACTGTTTATACTCCTTTCTGGAAAAATTGGATTACTAAATCTAAAGCTAAACCAGTTAAAACTTTAGCAAATCTGGAAAATTTAACAGCGGAAGAACAAGAAATTTCTCAACTCACAGGAAATATTAATTTACCTTCTGCCGCAGATTTAGGTTTTATTTGGGATGCACAATTAATAATTTCTCCCGGAGAATTAGCAGCGCAAGAAAAATTAGATAATTTTGCCAAATCTGCTATTAATGAATACCAAGAACAGCGGAATTTCCCCGCAATTGATGGTACATCTCAATTAAGTGCCGCTTTGAAGTTTGGTGTCATTGGTATTAGAACTATTTGGCAAACTACGATAGAAGCACTAGAAAATAGTAACAGTGAAGAAGTAAATGCCAGTATCCAAACATGGCAAAAGGAATTAGCATGGCGGGAATTTTATCAACACGCTATGTACCATTTTCCAGAATTAGCTAAGGGTGCATATAGAGACACTTTTAAAACTTTCCCTTGGCAAAATAACGAAAAGTATTTTCAAGCTTGGTGTGAAGGAAAAACAGGCTATCCTATAGTAGATGCCGCCATGCGTCAATTAAATGAAACTGGCTGGATGCACAACAGATGTAGAATGATTGTTGCCAGTTTTTTGACTAAAGATCTAATTATTAACCCCCAATGGGGAGAAAAATATTTTATGCAGAAACTCATTGATGGTGATTTATCTGCTAATAATGGAGGCTGGCAATGGAGCGCTTCTAGTGGTATGGACCCTCAGCCATTACGGATTTTTAACCCTGCCAGTCAAACCCAAAAATTTGATGCCGAAGCAGAATATATTCGTCAGTGGATACCTGAATTGCGTTATGTATCTCCAGAATACTTGGTAACTGGGAAAATTCCCCCGTTAGATTTTTATGGAACAAATTATCCCCAGCCAATTGTTGATCATAAACAACAGCAAGCTTTGTTTAAGCAATTATATCAACAACAAAAGACTATTGTCTAAAGCGGCGGCGGCGGGTAAGATAAGGTAAGCATAGCGGTCTCTTTTATGGTGATTGAGGATTGGTGATAACAAAACCCTTACGGGATAAGGGTTATAAACAATTATTTCCATATTTTCAATGAAATGCCTACACAATAGGGCTTTCAATGATTTTGAACCAGGTTTTCCATAAAAATAACCGAAGAACCATATCTATTTGTTTCCTGTTTCCTATTCCTAATAACCAATAACCAATAACCAATGACCAATAACCAATAACCAATAACCAATTTGCTAAATTGACACTCCCCGGTCTAAAGACACGGGGATTCTTAATCGAATAATTGCAAACACAACTGCTCGAATAATATCCGCTTTTCAGGTATTACCTTAGATGTACGGTTCCCCGCCTGATGCCGTTTGCCA
>NZ_JADEWA010000531.1:0-3328 GCF_015207865.1 Dolichospermum sp. LEGE 00246 | reverse complement strand
GGGTTAGGGTGGGGTAATTTCAGGAATAATGGTGATTCGATAACTTGTGTAAACTCTTTTGCGTTTACTAGCATTTTGCGAACTGACAGAATAAGGAGGGTTTCCTAATCCTACCATTACCGGAATTTCCGTTTTTACTTTTCCTGCTTGACTGGATTCTTCGGCAATTATTTGAGTAATACCAGGAATTAGATCACCTTCCTTTATTCCTGCTTCTAACGCATTAGTTAAATAAACTTTCAATCTTTCTTCTGGTACAAATTTATAACCTAAATCTCCTAATAATAAACCTAATTTTAAATGCGCTATAGTATAGGGAGTCATTAATAATTCAAATCCAAATAGACGGTTTAAAAGTCTTGCACCTCTTAAAAAATTAGTCGGGGATTTTATCCAAAAAAATTTAGTTTAGCATTGTTCTAATTAAATCATTTTTTTGCGATCGCCTTAGACATAGCACATCACAGGAGATCAAGAAGTCGCTCAATATCAGTGTGGGCTTGTTTCAAAATATGGGCAAGAGTAGAGCGTTTAACAGGTTTATGAGCCGGAACTGTCAATTTAAGGACTTCATCAGTCAGTTCTTTTTCTAATCGAATGTGGCTACCACGTTGACGAGCTACAATCCATCCATCTCGTTCTAGAGCAGCTATGATTTTAGTGTATGGAAGGCTGGGAACTTTACTCATATAACCAACTCTTGAACAATGATACCTTCCTGAGCGGAAAATTCATTTTCTACAGGTTCAAGATATAACTCTATAGCTTCTTTAATATTTGCTAATGCCTCATCAACATTTTCCCCTTCACTGATACAACCAGGTAAGGAGGGAACATAGACGGTGTAGCCACCTTCATCACTAGGTTCTAGAATTACTCTTAGCTTCATATTTTTACATCCATGATAAGTTTAATTATATAACAATATTTGAAAAATGCTGTAACTTCGTCCAAGGCGTTCATCAATTAACAATTCATCTGCATTTAATTCTAGAGCAAGAGCGTTGCCTATGGCGAGCGAAGCTATCGCTTCGGCTTCACCTCGATCTAAATTGTGATTATTCCGTAATATGGAAATAAGTTCAAGATTTTTGGCTGGTATAACTTCAATCCAATCTAAAGAAAGCACTCCTGCAATTAAATTTTCTTCATCACTTGCATTTCTAAGTTCTTCTGCAACTCCTTGAGGAATAATCACCTTGTTGTAAATCTGCTGTAACAGTGACAAATAAGCAACAATGGCTAAATTACTTAAAGGTGAAGTATCGCTGATAATAATCATAGCTAGCCTTTTGCACTTAGATGCTGGATATCTTCCTGTAACTCAGCTACATCATAGTGAATACATATTCCCCGTTCAGCAAGTAATTTTTGAAACTTAATTTGATTCATTCCTAATATTTCACTAGCTTTACCCAAGCTAATTTTTTCTTGCTGGAATAACAAAATTACAATTTCCATCAAAAGTTGCTTCTCTGATAAACCACTTGCTTTGACGACTTCATCTGAAATGATCATAATTAATTTTTTAACCTGTTTTCTTGATTCTAACAAATAGAGTTGGCTATAGTCTAATATGTATACACTACTATGGCTAAATTATTTGATTCTACCTGCTTAATTACCTCTAAAGGTAACTCTAATACCTCCGCAATTTGCTCATCATTTAAACCAAAATACCGTAATTTATCAATTTTTTCTATCTGAGTTTTATTATTTTTACGTTGCTTTAATCTTAAATATTCAATAAAATCTGAGTCTTGTATTATACAAGACAATCACTACCAGTAGTCATCGTAGGGTTGGTTAGGCGAACAAGGTAATAAAGAAGAAACATATAATAATGTTTATGCTCCGTAACCCACCATTTACTATCAATGCTTATGGTAGGTTACGCTGTTGTTAACTCAGTCTAAGAAATAGAGAGTAAAATGGGAATAATAGACAAGCTCTTATAAATGAATATAGCCGCTCAACAACTACCTAACTTAACAGGAAAAACTCATTCAGAAGTCTTAATAATTCTCAGCAACCAAGGATTTGAATTTAAAACGCAAACTCAAGGGGGTTATGAAACATTTCAGCATCCAGATGGTAGCCAAATTCATATTCGACCAAATGGGGAAATTGTCCGCACAGGTTCTAGAATTAAAGCAGTTGATGGCAAATCTTACCGTCGTCGCTACAATCAATATGGAGAGCAGATAGAATTTATTTCTGGAGCTAATACTCATAATACTGGAGAGATTGTAAATTTATGACAACAACAATTGCACCAACCCTCACTACTTTTCTCGAAGATTTGAAAAGTGCTGACTTAGTTGGTATTTCTTTAAATCCTCAAAACCTGGGATTACGTCTTGACTTTACCTTTGGTCCTGAAGCCGATGATGTCGCTATTGAATTTTACCAAATTATTCACCTGGTTTTTTCTCAACCTCTCAATGCAAATGATGAAGATATCTGTTTTTGGGTAGGAGAAGTTGAACTCAAGAAAATTGAAGATAATATCCAGGAATTTTTATCTACATCCTATCCATTTGTCAATCAAACTGGCATAATTAATACCAACTTACAATCACTAATTTATTTTCATTTAGAAGGAGATATTTGTTTGGAGGTTGTTTGTAGAAATTATAAAACTTTCCAACAAGTCAAAAATTAAATAATTTCAAATAGAGCTAAAAGTACAGTAATAGTCCAAATCTTTGTAAGATACTCAAACGACAATACACACCTACCTAACAAAATAGTGATATAATTAGAGTGGATAATTCTCTTGATAATACTATGTCCATCAACGTAATCAAAGAACATATTGAAATCACTCCTGGTATTTGTGGAGGAAAACCTCGCATTGCTGGACATCGGATTCGAGTTCAGGATATTGTGATTTGGCATGAAAAAATGGGAATGTCTCCTGATGAAATTCTCTACCATTATCCTAGTATTACCTTATCTGATGTCTATGCTGCTTTAGCATACTATCATGATCATCGAGAAGAAATTAGGCAACAAATATCAGAATCAGAGGCTTTAATCCAAGAAATTCAAGCACAAACTCCTTCGATTCTGCACCAAAAACTGAAAAAAAGTCAAATTTAATACTATAGATATTCTTGTAAAATTATTCGCCAAGCTTGAATATGAGAATCTTTTACCTCCGTTGAATTTCTAGCGTCTATTACTAATTCTTCGGTATATGTGCTAATAAATTCATGATAATCTTCTATAAAACGCAAGTAATATTTTAAGGTATTCACAATACCATTAGCAATAATTTCTAAACCTCGTTCTCTTTTAATACCCAAAATCAATTCATTAATAT
>NZ_JADEWA010000530.1:0-3336 GCF_015207865.1 Dolichospermum sp. LEGE 00246 | reverse complement strand
GTGTATTATATTTATCCGAAAAACCAGACTTAATTAAGTTTGTTTTGTCTGAAATACCAGGAATTTTTAATTGGTAAATTCTGCCCGCAATTGGTTAACAACTCGATCTAATCCCACAGAATGGGCGGCTTTGAATAATAAGCGATCGCCTGTTTGCATAAATGTTTTTAATCTTGTTACCAAATCAGCATGATTTGTGAAACATTCGCAAGATATATTATCGGCACTATTAGCAATAATTTCCGCATCTTGACCATCAACTAATACCAATAAACCATCCAGATGCAAATTCTTGACCATTTCTCCAACTTTTCGATGAAGTTCTGGGGATCTTTCTCCTAGTTCTTTCATTGCCCCTAAAACCGCAATTTTTCGCTTTCCGGGTGTGTCTGCTAACAACTGCAAAGCTGCTAACATGGCTTCTGGGGCGGCATTATAGGTTTCATCTAAAATCACCACATCATTAGCTAAAGTAAAGCGTTGACTTCTACCTGTGGGCATATTTACCATAATACCAGATTGTAATAATTGCCAATCAATTTCTAATACCTTGGCTACTGCTAAAGCTGCTAAAAAATTGGTAGCATTATGACGACCGGGTAAAGGTAAAGGTAGACGCATTCCTGCAACTTCTACAGTTTCATTATCAGTTAATTCTCCTTGAATATCGCCACCAGAAAAACCATAACTGATAACTTTACCCTGCCAGAACTTCGCTGCCGTTTCCATTAATAATGGATTATCATAATTAAGAATAGCAATACTATCATTTGGCATGGTTGCTAATAATTCACATTTAGCTTCTGCAATGGCTTCTTCTGAACCAAGTAACTCAATATGCGCCGTGCCTACATTAGTAATTACCCCAATTGTCGGTTTAGCAATTTCTGTCAATTCGGCAATTTGTCCCCTTCCCCGCATAGCCATTTCGATGACAGCAAAGTTATTTTCTCTACCCATTTCTAACAGGGTTTTGGGAACACCTATTTCATTATTAAAATTCCCGTAGGTTTTATGAACTTTGCCTTTTGTGGCTAAAACTGCGGAAATTAATTCTTTGGTTGTGGTTTTCCCGACTGAACCTGTGATGCCAATGACAGGAATAGCAAAGCTTTCACGCCACCATTTAGCAATTTGTTGATATGCCTTTAAAGTATCTTTAACCCGCAAAACCGGAAAACCGGGATTTTCGTAATGATGATCAACTATTGCAACTATAGCCCCTTGAGCGATCGCTGTGGGTACAAAATCATGTCCGTCAAACTTTTCTCCTCGCAAAGCCAAAAACACTTCCCCTGGTTGCAAAATGCGGGTATCTGTTTGTATCCCCATAGCCAACTGAGTTAAGGTAGATACAGATACATTCACAGGTTCAGCGATAAGAACTTCAAGCAGTTGAGAGATAGTGATAGAGACTGACATACTGATAAACGATAGGGTATTTTAAAGTTATTCACCTTATCATTTTTTGTGTCACTTTCATTGAAGATTTATTTTTGTGAAGTTCTATACACTAAACTGGTTTAGATGATTTGTAATACGTATTACTGTTGAAGTGGAGAATCTATCTCTTGTTTAATTCTATTGATTAGGTAATCTCCTTTTCTTCAACAGTAGTATTTTCTGGAACTGATTAAATCATGTTTATTTGTCCTTTGTGTTGATATTCTGCTGTTGGATAATCTGGCTAATTTCTGCCAAACTTAAATTTAAAACTTGTGCGATTTGTTCTTTAGTTAAACCTAATCCTATCAAACCAGGAACTGCGTCTAACTTAGCTTTGTGTTCACCTTCTTCTTTTGCTTCTTGATAAAATCGGGTTTGTTTTAACTCACTTAATCCAAACATGGCTTCTATTTCCTCCCTATTCATTCTTGGAAACTTGTAAATTAAAATTGTCTCGATGATTTGTAAGAGTTGTTGCTGTTGAAGTTGAGAATTTATCTCTTGTTTAGTTCTGGTGATTAATTCTCTAGCTTGGGTAATGGAATTATCTGCGTTAGCGATGATTAGTTTTATTGTAGCAATACCAATGGGTAAAGATGTTGTTTCTGCTAATTCATCGAGATAAATCACTCTCACTCGTTGACTGGTGAAGAATTCTTGATAATGCTGAATATCTTGTGTATCTATGCTGCGGGTTGGATAGATAACTACAGCACTCCAATGATTTTTGGGGTTGTTTTGGCGAATGTAAAGAAATATTTCGCTAAAAAGTCTATGGTAGAGATCCTTATCTGATTGAAATTGTACTTCTAAAAAGTAGATGGGGTTATCTGTATTGTGGTTAGGGAAGAAAACTCCATCTATTCTCAAGGCTGTTTGTTTAACTTCAACTGATGAAAATTGATAAAGTTCTGCTAGTTGGGGAGAGTTACCAATCAGTTCAAAAAATATGCTGGGTATTTCTTGAAATAATCGGTAAAATATGCTGTCTGTTTTCATTTTAAAAAGTTGTTAAACACTGTAAAATTTTGAGACTTTTTAATAAATTTTTCATCTCTAAACATAATGTTAGTATCAATAGCAATCATTGATGACCTAATTCTTCTATTCCCTGTGCTACCGCTTGTTCCATTTCTTCAATTGTTTTGGCTTTTCCTTGATAATTCAAACAACCAGCAGCATCATCTAATTTTGTTTCTGGAAAAGTTTTTTTAGGCTTTAATAAAATTCCATCCCCTAAATTAATTATTATTAATTCCTGTCCATCTTGCCAATGATACTGATCTCTTAAAACTTGGGGAATAGTAATTTGACCTTGAGTTGATAGTTTAGTAATTTCCATTGCAATAATTTTCCACTATTTATGGTAATCCAATTTTAACATATATTCATAGCTATATTAGTCAATATGATAAAATGCTAATTCATTTTCCGCGTCGTCATAAAACCGCACTTCAATTCCCACAGCTTGAGAAATACAATTTGCATTATTAAAATATTCTGGAATTGAAAAACCTTCTGCTGGATAGGTACGATACCAAACTTTTTTTGTTTTATTCCATTCATAACCTTCAGCTTTCAACAAATGGCTAATTGTGTAAGTACCATTGCTACCTTTACCAATTTGATTACCAACTTTAACAGTAATATACTGTACAGTCCCCACACCAATAAAAGTTTGATAATCTGACCAATTTAATATAGAAATTTCTGTTCTCCTGTTTAATTCGTCAAAAAAAGGTGATGAATTTGTACTTTCTGTAATAATAAATAAAGTTTCAACTGCACGAGTTAAAGCCACATAAAATAAACGTCTTTCTTCATTTACTACAGACTCAATGCTATCACCAAAGACACGGGTAAACATTAAATCAGGATGTATCAAGGGAT
>NZ_JADEWA010000529.1:0-3344 GCF_015207865.1 Dolichospermum sp. LEGE 00246 | reverse complement strand
GTAAATAAATGATATAATGACGTAACTATAATAATCCAAAATCATCCATTAAATCACCATGAAACCAAATCCTATACCTCCAACACTCGGACAAGAATCTGTTTGGGACTATCCCCGTCCTGCTATTTTAGAAGATACTGACAAACATCTCAAAGTTATTTGTAATGGGATTGTTTTAGCAGAAACCACTAGAGGAAAAAGAGTTTTAGAAACTAGTCATCCTCCGGGTTATTATATTCCTGCTGAAGATATTAAGTTAGAACATTTAATAGAGACACCTAGAAAAACTTGGTGTGAATGGAAAGGTTGGTGTCAATATTATGATGTTTCCGTAGGAGATAAATACATAAATAATGCTGCTTGGCGATATATTCAACCCAGTCCTAATTTTATCTCAATTCAAGAATATTACAGTTTTTATGTCAGTTTAATGGATGCTTGCTATGTGAATGATGAATTAGTTAAAGCGCAAACAGGTGATTTTTACGGAGGGTGGATTACTTCTGATATTGTTGGACCATTTAAAGGTGAACCAGGAACTATGTGGTGGTAAATAAGGAAAATTTCAGTTGTCAAAATTGATAGTTTGACAACTCATGAACATCATGGAGAAATTATCTACGGTTAATTCTTTCTTCGGTATAAGTAATTGGACAAAAATATTTACAGTCATTGCGAGGGAAGGGAAGCAATCACAACCCTGGCGATTGCTTCATTTCACTTCGTTCCATATGGCTAACGCCAGGCAACGCTTACGCAATGACATTGTGTAATTAATTCTGTCTCACTACTTAGTATTAGCAAGCGATCGCACTATAGACTCTGAGTAAAAAAAGAACCAGAGAGAAGAAAATATAGAAATTCTGATCTTCTTCCCTGGTTAATGATCAATTCAATTCCAATACTTGTCGGTTATTGAAAAACAAAGTTGGTATTGATATCCAAACCGGTAACGCCATTAACAATAGCAACAGTTTGACCAAGTAACCCGATTTCCGTATTCCCATTGAGAACATTGAGAGTCAAACTGCTAGAGGAAATACCAAGAACACCGATGACATCAGTGCCTTTTTGGAAGTCAAGCACAGTATTGGCAGCTTTGGGTAGTTCAGCATTGACAATCCAGAATTGGTCAGCGCCAGCACCACCGGAAATTAAGTTACCACCACCAAGACTAACGTAGAATTTATCTTTACCATCACCGCCGAGGGCGCGACCATTAGAACCAAGGTTGAAGGTGTCATCACCCACACCACCTGAGAGGCGATAGCCACTTACATCATTCGCATAAAGGTGATCATTGCCAGAGCTACCAAACACAACGTCATTATTGCCAGCGAAAATTGTGTCATTACCGCTACCAGAGTCTATGCGGTTACGTCCTGCAATGGGAGAAGATACTGTTTGTGCTTCAATTTCATCATCATTAGCACCAGTGAACACAGTATCATTAATCCCATCAAAGGTAGTATTAGCTGCACCAGCAATTAATATATCAACACCAGGTGTTCCTGATACTACCTGAGTTGCTTGTTGAGATGCCGCAAATTCGGGTGTCACACCAAACATAGTTTGGTACATGACATTGTAAATTTCGGTGTTGTCCAAGGTGCTGGGTAGTTTATCTGCATTCATCCCATGGGCTTTAGCAACAATGCTACCAGGGAAATCGGGAGTACCGACCCAAGCTACACCGAAGTTACCCATTAGTCCATCAATGCTGCTTTTAGCTGCGAAGGGTTTCCAAGGATCTGCAACTGTGCCTGTACTACCATTAACACCATCTAAAACTGCCTGATTTGTATTAGTTGTAGTGGGGTTAACACGAATAAATGGCGCACTAGGCTCAGTATCCGCTAGTGTAGGGCTAGAGGTAGAGTTACCAGCGGGACGGTTGTAAGGCTCAAATTGGAAAACTTGCAATCCGCCAGCATCGCTATCTGCGGTTGTGATCACCAAAGTATTAGGATCTTGGGTGTTGATGTAGTTCATGGCTACACCGATCGCTGCATCAGCCCGGCGTACAGCTTCAATAGTGCCAACTGCATTGTTGTTATTAGCAAAGTTGTCACTACCTTCCTCTTCCACTACCACAAAGAAACCATCAGGGTCTTTGTTGAGGATTTTTAAAGACGCATCTAGCATCTCTGCTACTGTCGGTGCAGTGTTTAGGTAGAGAGGTAAGGGATTAGCAGTGTTTAATCCTAATTGTTCTTCCCTGCGATCGTCAGACGAAACGAACAAAATATTGATTTTATGTTATTATAAAAAAGTAGGTGTAGTCCAATTAAATGCTCCAAATGCAGCCTACAAAACAAAAAACAAATCTCAAAACCAAAGAACCGTGGGGCGCACGGTCTTAAAGCTCAGTTAATGTCCTCATAGAGGAGTCACTGAGAAGCCCACACTCACCTGAAAGGGAGTGTGTGGAGTACGTCACAAACAATAGAACCGGAAAAATCAGGTGTACCAGCCCAACCAATACCAAACTTGAACACATCACCACTAGCATCTGGTGCAGCTACAAAAGGCGCAGTGTTAGCACCAGTTTGACCATCTAAGGGTACGTTGCGGTTTGATGTAGTGGGGTTATTATTAACAGTACCTACGGTTGCACCAGTGCGGGGATCTACTACTTGCAAACCACCGCCTGAGTTAATTACCTGTTTGGCAATTTCCGCAGCTTGGGCGCGAGGTACGGTGATAGTTCCATTGGCGTTAGTAATTTCCTGTGTCTTAGCAACAAAGGCGGCTGTACCAGGTTCATAGATCGCTCCAGATTGAACTAGGGCGGTAACTTTACCTGCATCTCTAGCTTCTTCAACAATGGTTTTGGTAGTTCCAGAAAGGGATGTGATGGGTAAATTCCCTAGTTCATAACCAAAAGACTCCGCATAAACTTTAACGCCTGTAGCGTGAGTCACAGCACCAGCATTAGATGTTCCACCCAACTGGTCTTCCATGTGACCGAGGTACACACCAGCATTGGACATCTTGTCCCAATTTAAACGTCCATCAGGACCCTTATCTATAAATCTTGCAACAGCATAGTGAGATGGACTAGTTCCATCTGGGTGCATGAAAATGACATGATTACCTGTTGTCATAAAACCTCTCAATTGGTTAGTTCAGTTTTTGCAAGTAATATTCAAATAATCATCTAAACCTCCAGGAGACCCCCACCAAAACTGTACTCAGTTTGGTGATGGGAGGAATGGAGGGTTAATTGTGAAACGTCCCTTGAGTAATTTTGTGCGCCAGCACAAACAATGAAAGGGACAGTTGAG
The DNA here is from genome assembly GCF_015207865.1 of Dolichospermum sp. LEGE 00246. Lineage (NCBI taxonomy): Bacteria > Bacillati > Cyanobacteriota > Cyanophyceae > Nostocales > Aphanizomenonaceae > Dolichospermum > Dolichospermum sp. LEGE 00246. The sequence continues at coordinate 57 of NZ_JADEWA010000529.1, read as the reverse complement.
CAATTAACAAATCTTTGATTTTCCATATTCGTAACCGTCCTTTTTGTGAATTGATTT
>NZ_JADEWA010000528.1:0-3391 GCF_015207865.1 Dolichospermum sp. LEGE 00246 | reverse complement strand
TACCTCCCCACCTCCCCCTACTCCTTTCAACCCTCTACCCCTTCTGTCGCACCGTTGATAGATTTCCAGGCTGGTAAGCCACCGCCCAGTTCAGCTACGGCTGTGAAACCGAGGAATTGCAGGGTTCTCACAGCTTGGGCTGATTGGCTGTCATTTTCGCCGTAAATGTAGATTTGGCGTTCTCTGTATAGGGAGGTTTGAGCGCGAGATTCCAAGTCATTGAGGGGGATGGAAATTGCTCCGGTAATGCGGCTATAATTGTACTTTGAGCGATCGCGCACATCAATAATTGTAAAAGCAGGTTGACCCCATAGAAGACTGTTCTTTAAGTCGTTAACATCAGCAACTAAATTAATACTCATAAGCTTTTCTCTGCTTCTAATCTAATCAGAAATTTACCAAATATCCCTTATTAATTCGTATTTCTTTAGGATCACAGCAGATTTGAGAAATTAATATTTTGCAGTCATAATATTGTAAGCTAATTATCTAACCGTAAAGACAATTTTTAATTTTTAATTAGTAATTTTTAATGATAATGGCATCTACGATTCAAGCTTTACCAACAGAGGTTGTATATCTAATTACGGCAGGAGAAGTAATTGACTCTTGGGTAGCTGTTGTCAGGGAGTTGGTGGAAAATTCCCTAGATGCTGGAGCAACACGCATTGTCGTTTCTTTATGGCCGCAAATGTGGCGAGTTCGTGTGGCTGATAATGGTTGTGGCATGAATTTAGATGATTTACAACAAGCCGCAACTGCCCACAGTACCAGTAAGATTCATTCCAGTGCAGATTTATGGAAAATCAGCAGTTTGGGGTTTCGTGGTGAGGCGCTACATAGTTTAACGACTTTGGCAGATTTAGAAGTTTTAAGTCGTCCTTTGGGGGGAAGTGAAGGTTGGCGAGTTGCTTATAATAATGAAGGAGAAGTATCACAAGTAGAAGTGGTAGCGATCGCACCGGGTACAGTAGTAACAGTTAATAATTTATTTGCTAATTATGAAGCTCGTCGTCAGGGTTTACCGGCGACAAATCAGCAATTAAAGGCTGTACAAAATGTCATTCAACAGATAGCTTTGTGTCATCCTCATGTTAATTATCAAATTTGGCAAAATGACAAAGAATGGTTTACGATTTGTCCCGCACCAACTGTGGGAAAACTAATTCCCCAAATTCTCCCCCAGGTGCGACAAGGTGATTTACATGAGGTGAATTTACAAATACCAAATCTGGAAAATTCGTCTTTGCATTTGGTGATAGGATTACCCGATAGATGCCATCGTCATCGTCCTGATTGGGTAAAAGTGGCAATTAATGGCAGAATGATTAAAACGCCAGAACTAGAACAGACAATATTTTCAGCCTTTCATAAGATATTACCACGCGATCGCTATCCCGTTTGTTTTCTACACTTAACTATTTCTCCAGAACAAATTAACTGGAATCGTAACCCAGCCAAAACAGAAATTTATCTCAATGAACTAACTTTTTGGCAAGAACAAATTACTGAAGCTATTCACAAATCTCTGCGGATTTCGGAAACCAATATAAAAGAATCCATTCACACAACCAGAGTTAGTAATTTATTGAAAGTCGCAGAATCAAAAGGTGAATATAACTTCAACTCTCAAAAATCCCAAAGTAGTGAAAATCAAACCTATTTAAAAGCCATTGCCCAACTGAGTAATACTTATATTGTTGCTGAACATTCTGGAGGAATGTGGTTAGTAGAACAACATATAGCCCATGAACGAGTATTATATGAACAATTGTGTGATAGTTGGCAATTAGTAGCTGTAGAAACCCCAATTATTATTTATCAATTATCACAAGCCCAGGTTTCCCAATTACAACGCATTGGTTTAGATATAGAACCATTTGGTGATAACCTTTGGGCAGTGCGTAACATTCCTATCATGTTAAAACAACGAGAAGATTGTGCAGAAGCAATTTTAGAATTAAGTTGGGGAGGGGACTTACAAACTGCTCAAGTTGCTGTTGCTTGTCGGAGTGCAATTCGCAATGGCACAAAAATGAGTTTACCAGAAATGCAGACCTTATTAGATAATTGGCAACATACCCGCAACCCGCGCACCTGTCCTCATGGTAGACCGATTTATTTATCTTTGGAAGAATCAGCACTAGCACGGTTTTTCCGACGTAATTGGGTAATTGGCAAAAGTCATGGAATTTGAAATATTTTATTGAACTATACTCAAAACGGCTTGATTGTTTGATTCTAAACGTAGGGGTAAAGCAAGAGCTTCATAGGTGTCAACTTAACGTAAAACCTCTTCCCGCAAAGAACTCAATTCATCTCATTCCCCTGCTCTGACTGGGAATGAATTCTAGAAGGCTCTGCCTTCAATAATAAGTAATTGGACAAAAATATTTACAGTCATTGCGAGCGCAGGGAAGCAATCACAACCATTGGAATTGCTTCATTTCACTTCGTTATATATGGCTAACGCCACGCTGCGCTAACGCAATGACATTGTGTAATTAATTCTGTCTCACTACTTATTAGAGGCAGAGCCTCATCAACTGCATTCCTAGTCAGAGACTAGGAACGAGATGTGGTAGGGATTTGAGCTTAAGTTGACACCAATGAAGCTCTTGCTTTACCCCTACACGTCTGGGTTCTTTGTTATTTGGCAAAAAGCATTTGATTTTTATCATACTAACCCTGGTATTGTTTTATGCTAATTTATAAATTTCACCCCTACTAACTAAGACTTCTGCTGTTAATAAATCCTTCACAGTTACTAATAGAGTCCGTCGAGAATCAACCTCGAACAACACCGATATTCTATCCATTCCTGCTGCTCCTGGTGGATTAAGTTTTGCCACACAAACCTGTTGATTTTGATTATCTAAGGAACGGTAACTTTCTTGATGTTGAAGAGTGCTAGAAGTCATTCTTCCCGAAGCATCAAAAGCAATTTCAGTTAGTGACATATCAGCTAATTCACCAATATCTAAACGAATTTCTTTTTGTCCATGATTAGCAACTTGCAGATTTAACCATTCTTGACGTTGACAAGGATATTTTTCACCTTTGGTAAATAAGCGATGATAAATATAACTTTTGCTATAACTTTCCCATAATCTAATTGCATAACTATGACGCAAAAAATCATCTATTTCGGTAATTTGTGTAATAGCTAATGCACCATGACAGACAGCATCAAAAGGTTTATTTAGTTTTACCTTAGCTTTACCAAAGTAGGAAATAATTAATTGTTGAACTGCGGGAATTAAACAACTTCCTCCCACTAATAAAACCTGTTCAATATCATTTTTACTAATACCCTTTCGTAAAGCAGAAGCTAAAATCTCATCTAAGGTATCTCGTAACTGTTGTAAAAACTGTCTATATTCTAAAATCT
>NZ_JADEWA010000527.1:0-3466 GCF_015207865.1 Dolichospermum sp. LEGE 00246 | reverse complement strand
AGTTAGGAGTTAGGATAAAGAATATTTTCTCATCTATTCTCTATTTCCTATTTAATCATTTTGTTGGCCAGCTAATCATTGGATCTATAGCTAGTTTCTTGGATACTTCATAAGCACCATAACGATTGAGGTGACTGGGATCTGAAAAGTAATCATTTGCTTTTGTCCATAGCTGACTTAAATCACGATAGATAAATTGAGGGTGATTGGTAAAGGTTAATAAATACTCTTGAAACTGTTGCTCATATTTCATGCGTACAGGATCTAAATAATCTGAAGTAAGAGGCATATTCACAAAGACGAGAGAGATATTATTATTTTTGGTAAACTCTAACATGGAATGGAATGCCTGATCTTGTTTACCTGCTAATTGGAAAGATTTATAATCATTATCGTAGTCTCCAGAAACTTTGGGATGTTTTTGATAGTATGTGGTGGGATTATAGCGAATAGATAAAGGTAAGAATCCATCAAAATCAACTCCTTGGAGAGAAGAATTATTGTCTATTTCTGAATCATGGGTGATGTGGACTTTTGATTTAACTGGGGAATGTTGATAGCTAAAAGGTAGATATTGAAGTTGTTTTTGGAGAAGAATTTTAATTTGATCACGGCTTTTATAACTAGCAGATAAATTAGCTACAGACTGATTTAACCAATCGTTAGTGGTTTGATAGATATTAGTGTCTGCTGTTTTAGGTTTATTACTAACTTTTTCTGTGGGATCTTTTAGATTTTTATTACCTTCATTAGCTTTGACTTTTGTTGGAGATTTCTGCAATATTTGTTTGTATCCTGGTGAAGATTCAATTGCATTGAAAGTAATATCTTCTCTCCCATTGTTAAAGGCACGAGAACCATCTGCCCATAAAATTATTTTTGGTAGTTCTTGGGGTTCTAAAACCTGACGGATGAGGACATCAACGACTTGGGCTGTTGCTCCATTAATGCCAAAGTTAAATATATCAATATTGCTATGGCTTTGGGAGGATAAAGCTTTAGAAAGGGCGACAGGATCAACTCCTCTCAGTGCGCGAGAAGAACCAACAATTAAGACATCTGGTGGACGTTTTTTTGTAGCTAACCGCTGTTTATATAGAGCTAATTGTTCATCTAATTGCCTAGCATTAAAACTGGGTATTTGCGATCTGGCTGCTAATAAAATAGCTGTAGAAGTGGCTTTTTCTTTTAATGGGCCGGCTGGCAAATTTCCTGATTGAGCATTATTATCATTAATAAATCCAGAAGCATTAAAGGCTGAGGGATCATTATTAAGTAATTCTGTTGTCCCTGGTTGATTTGAAAATGATGTTTTCTGATTATTTGGTGATAGTGAGGATGCTTGTGCTTGTGAGGATAATGGTGAAACAATATTATTACTAGCTTTTGGTGAATTTTCAACAGTATGTGCGACGACGTAGCCTAACATAAAATCACTTTGTAAGGCGAGAAGTAATCCTAATGCTAACCAAATCATCCCGCTGCCAATTCCTTGATTATCGGGATTTTCGTCTATTTCCTGATTAGATGGTGTAAATATTTGACTGTTTAAAAGTAAATTTCTGATTAATTTATTGGTGTTTAGCAACAAATTATTTGATGCTTCTTTGAGAAAGCTTTTTACTTTTTCATTGGTTAAATCGGGACGCAAAATTTCTTCACTGTTTTCATCTATCATTAGGGAATTTACATATTCTGATGTAGCGGCAAATTCTGGTGTTGCTTCGGGAACTAATCGAGAACGTTCTTCTAGATCAGCCCCATGATGCCATACGGGTTCTTTATCACCAGCACGACGACCATAAACACGGACACCAGTAATACCAGAAATTTTTAGTTGGCGGATAAATTGAGTCACTTTACTAGAAACTTGATAGCGTGTAGGACAAACGGGAGCATCACACATTATGTGTAATAAATCTTCTTTGCGAACTAGTAGTACCCGGATACCACCTGTTTTCAATCGCCAATCTAGGTTGGGATTGAGTAGTCGCTCTAGTAAAAAAATCATGGCTGGTTGATCACCTGCACGGGCAAGCTCCAATGCAGATGTGAGTAGGAATGGATGCTTAGATGCTGGTAAAGATACCCAATCTATCCAAGTTGGTTGTTTGTCTGTGGTTTTTTGTCCGTATATGGCGGCTGAGATAATGGCTTGAGGAGCAATACTTTCGAGTAGGGGGACAATGGCTTGTAGTGCGGTCGTTTTATCCGGTGCGGGTGCGGTTTCTAATGGGTCAAAAGCTGGGGTACAGAAGATGTGCAAGGTAGATTCTTTGAGGGAAGTTTGCAATGCTATTTCGAAGCCTAATAATTCTTCAGTTAATATTCTAGCGATCGCTTGCACATCTCCCCACCGCGCCCATTCTTTTAACATCACCTCTGGAGGTGTCAAATCTACTCTTACCCGCCAATCTGGCTCTGTTTCCCCTCGAACTTGGGCAACAATAATGGCATCCTGATAACCGACAAGCTGCAAATGTCTGAGCTTTTGGGCTACCGTTTCTGCCAATAATGATGAATCAGGGCTATAGCTAGACTGACAAAATACCCAAAGACGATTAGCGACAATCTGAGAGTTATTTTTCGCCGCAGAGGGTTTAATTTTTACCTGTACTGCTATACCTAAATGGCTGAGATGTTCGCTCAAATAGCGAGCAATGGCATCCCCATCCCCTTGACGTGCCAAACTTTCATTAGAGATAATCAGCGAGCCTCCGGGGCTTATAGGCATTTCTGTCTGTGCCAATAGTGCCTGTTCTAAATGTCGTTCCAGTTGATTTAAATATACCCGATGGCACCATTGAGGACGGTGTTCCCCTTTTTTTCGACCATAAATTAATACTTGGTATATTGACGGTTGTTCGTCATTGGTGAGGGTATCTACATCAGTTTGCTGTAGTGCTTGCAATAACTCCAATAAGGTTTGCCAGCGTTGTGGACATTCAGCATTTTCACAGAGAATATGTAGGTCATTACCTAGCAATCGGACTTTTACACCGAAAGTATTTATACCCGTTGCTTGGCTTACCCATTGCACTAAGGAATTTTGACGATCATCAAGTAATACTGTTTTCATGGGCGGTGGGATTTAACAGCAAGGTTGTATGGGGGAATTTCGGCTGTACTTGTCAACTAGAATCATAGAACTATCACATTTTGCCATTTTTTTAAATAATTTAGGACTTACGCAGCTTGCAAAATTGACAAAGATGGTCTTGGAGAATGTTTGAAAAGTGGTATCCCGTAATTTTCATCACATTGTTACCCCCCGTTTCCCTAAAGGAGGGTAACAATAAAAATCTAGTACAACACGGCATAAATAAACCAACCATTCTAAATCGTTAAAAAGCCTATACTGTCTTCGTTTTGACTTTTGACTTTTGATTTTTGACTTCCGCCCTGCGGTACTACTTCCCTCCGCTTTATAAGGGGAGGGTTAGGGAGGGGTAAAATCTGTCTCTTA
>NZ_JADEWA010000526.1:0-3469 GCF_015207865.1 Dolichospermum sp. LEGE 00246 | reverse complement strand
TAGAATACTTAGGGCGCATAGATAATCAAGTAAAAATCAGAGGATTCCGCATAGAACTAGGAGAAATAGAAACGGTACTCAATCAACATCCTCAAATCCAGACATCCTCTGTCATTGCTCGTGAAGACATTCCTGGACAGAAGCAATTAGTATCCTACCTAGTACCACATCAGGATTCCACAGTAACCATCAGTGAAATGCGCCAATATCTCAAAGAAACACTGCCAGAATATATGGTGCCTCATGGTTTTGTGATACTAGAATCCTTACCCCTAACTCCCAACGGCAAAATAGACCATCGGGCTTTACCAGCACCAGATTCCCGTGCAGGAATAGAAATAAGTTTTGTGCTACCACGGAATCAAACAGAAAAAATATTAGCGCAGATTTGGGCAGAAGTGCTGAGAGTAAAACAAGTAGGAATTCACGATAACTTCTTTGAACTAGGTGGAGATTCAATTCTCAGCATCCAAATTTTAGCCAAAGCCAAACAAGCAGGACTAGAACTGACAGCTAAACAACTATTTGCAAATCAAACAATTGCCCAATTGGAAGCAATAGCAGGAACAGTCAAAACTACAGAGATAAAACAAGAATTAGTCACAGGTACATTACCTCTGACACCTATTCAACACTGGTTTTTTGAGCAAAATTTTACAGCAGTACACCACTTCAATCAAGCATTTCTGCTATCAGTTCCCAGTGATCTAAAAGTAGAGCTATTAAAACAAGTATTCCAGCAACTACTAATACATCATGATGCCCTAAGGTTAAGTTTTACCCAAAATGAATCCACTTGGCAACAGATGTACTCTGCTCCAAAAGATAAAATTGGGTTCTGTGAGATAGACCTATCAAAAATTCCAGAAAATAAGCAACCAGAAGCTATAGAAGAGCAAGGGAATTTATTACAGGCGAGCTTAGAATTATCAGAAAACCTAGTGGAAGTCGCCTTTTTCCATCTGGGTATCGGTAAAAGAGCGCGATTACTAATAACAATCCATCACTTAGCCATTGATGGTGTATCCTGGAGAATCTTACTAGAAGATTTACAAACAGCCTACCAGCAAATAGATCAAGGTCAAGCTATTCAACTGCCTGCCAAAACCACAGCTTTTAAAGATTGGTCAGAGAAATTAACAGATTATGCCCAATCCCAATCCCTGAAAACTGAAACCGCGTATTGGTTAAATCAAAATCGCAGAGAAGTTCCTGCCATCGCAATAGACCATAGAAAAGGGGAAAATACCGTTGGCGCAGAGAACACAATATCATCGTATTTAAGCGAAGCGGAGACTCGCACCTTGCTGCAAGATGTACCAAAAGCTTACAACACTCAAATTAACGATATCCTACTGACCACCTTAGGATTGGTTTTGAGCAAATGGACAAACTCCAAGAGAGTGCTGTTCAACTTAGAAGGACATGGAAGGGAAGACATAGTTGATGGTGTAGATTTATCACGGACAATAGGTTGGTTTACAACCATATTCCCTGTCGTAGTAGAACTACCAACCACAGACAATTTAGGGGACACTTTAAAATCAGTTAAAGAACAACTAAGAGCTATTCCCAATAAAGGAATTGGCTATGGCTTATTGCGCTATCTGAGTCAAGAACCAGAAATTGCCAACCAACTCAAGAAATTACCCCAAGCCGAAATCAGTTTTAATTATTTGGGTCAATTTGACCAACAAATGAATACAAGATCTTGGATACAAATGGGGAACGAGTCGGCAGGAAGAATGCACAGTTCACAAAACAACCGCCCTCATCTGCTAGATATAAACAGCATGATAGTGGGAGAAAAGTTGGAAATACAGTGGACTTACAGCAGAAATCTTCACCAAGATGCCACCATTGAAAAACTGGCACAGGAATTTGTCAAAACATTGCAGGATATAATTACCCATTGTGCATCTGGCGAAAATGGAGGTTATACACCTTCAGATTTCCCATTAGTGAAGCTCAACCAGTTAGAAATAGACCAACTATTGGCAAGTTTCGGCAAAACGAAAAAAACTAACTGGCGAAATATTGAAAATATATATCCACTGTCACCAATGCAAGAGGGGATGCTGTTTGAAAGTTTGTATGCCCCTGATTCTCAAGTATATTTTGAACAGTCGATTTACAATTTGAGTGGTAATTTAAACCTGTCAGCATTTGAAAAAGCTTGGCAGCAAGTATTAGAAAGACATTCAATTTTGCGGACTGCTTTTATTTGGGAGCAATTGGCACAGCCACTGCAAATAGTTTATCGGCAAGCAGAGGTTAAACTACAGACTGATGATTGGCAGCACCTATCTCCTGAAGAAGCACAACAAAAATTAGAATTGTTGTTACAGTCTCAGAGAAAACAGGGTTTCCAACTGTCCGCTGCACCATTAATGCAGTGGAGTGTTATACAATTGGGTACAGATAGTTATCAATTTGTGTGGAATTTTCATCACTTATTGCTTGATGGCTGGTCAGTGCCTTTACTTTTCCAAGACTTATTGTATTCTTATCAAGCAATTATCAAAGGTGAGAATCGAATACTACCACCAGTTTTAAGCTATGACAATTATATTGCTTGGTTACAGCAGCAAGACTTGACCAAAGCTCAAGAATTTTGGCGAGAAAAATTGCAAGGCTTTACAGCACCAACTCCTTTAACAGTTGATAAATTATCGTCAAACCAGAAACAGTTAGATTCTAGTTACAGGGAACAAAAAATCCAACTGACAAGGGAGGAAACATCAAATTTACAGACGTTTGCCAGACAGCATCAACTGACGATGAATAATGTGGTGCAGGGAGCTTGGGCTTTATTATTATCTCGGTACAGTCAAGAATCAGATATTGTTTTTGGTGCTACAGTATCTGGTCGTCCCCCATCTTTAATGGGTGTGGAGTCAATGGTAGGATTGTTTATCAACAGCTTACCAGTAAGAGTTAAAACTTGTGCTGAAACTGAAGTTTTGACTTTGTTAAAAGATTTACAAACACAGCAAGTTGAGTCTGAACAATATTCCTATAGCTCATTGGCAGATATTCAAAGATTGAGTGATGTTCCTGGAGGGACTTCTTTATTTGAGAGTCTTGTTGTTTTTGAGAATTATCCAGTTAATGAGGCAGGGGAAAAAACCAATTATGGTTTCTCAATAGATAATGTTCAGGGTATTGAGCAAACCAATTATCCTTTAACAGTAGGAGTAATTCCTCGCAAGGAATTACTGATAATAATTAGTTATGATACTAGCCGATTTGATGATTCAGCGATCTCTCGTTTGTTAGGACATTTCCAAAGATTGTTATCTGGAATTGTCACCAATCCCCAGGAGTCTATTGCCCAATTATCATTATTGACAGAAGTTGAAAAGCACCAGCTATTAACAGAATGGAATGATACCCAAGTTGAATATCCTGTTGATAAATGTATCCATGAGTTATTTGAAGAGCAGGTAGAGAAAACACCGGATGCAGT
>NZ_JADEWA010000525.1:0-3481 GCF_015207865.1 Dolichospermum sp. LEGE 00246 | reverse complement strand
TCTATGAATAATGACATTCAATAAAAATAATTAACCAAATGTTTGTTATTCACAGAATCTTCATGAGAATCAAATTAAAAATGGATATTAATTAATCATAAAAACACATCATGTTTCAAGAAGTGAGTCAGTCAGGATTATATTCAACCAACCTAGAAAATTCTGGATTAGTATCTCTCCAAAAATCACAAGAATTGACGACATTTAGTGATACTCCTATGAGTAGCAGTTCTTCTGTTTCTGCATTAGCAGATCCATTAGTACCAACCAATCCATTAGCTCAAATCCCCATTGGCGGTAGTGCTAACCCGAATCCTAATCCTTATTTAACCAGTGCAGCTATTGTTCCTGATTTCAATGGTGATGGGAAAACAGATAAACTTTGGGTAAATGCTCAAACTGGTGAAATTTTAGTTCGCTTGATGAATGGAACTCAAGTTTTAGAACAGGCTTCTTTGGGTAAATATGACTTAAATACCTGGGAATATAAAACTGCTGATTTTAATAGCGATAATAAGACTGATTTCTTATTACGCAATAAGGCAACTGGTGATAATGTAATTGTACTAATGGATGGGGCAAAAGTTTCCAGTTACTTGACTTTAGATCGAGTTGATCCAGGTTGGAGTGCGAATATTGGCGATTTTAATGGCGATCGCAAAACTGATATTTTCTGGAATAATGCTACTACTGGTGAAAATGCTATTTGGCAAATGGATGGCACAAAAGTAGCCAATGCGACTGTTTTAGAACCTACAGCACCAGGATTGACTGCTACCATTGTTGATTTTGATGGTAATGGTAAGAGTGACATCTTCTGGCGCAATTCCAGCACAGGCGCAAATACCGCTTGGTTTATGGATGGTAGCCAAGCCACTAAGTATGATCTCCAATCTCAAGACGCTTCTTGGACTTCTACTCTTGGTGATTTTAACGGCGACTTCAAAACTGATGTTTTATGGCGCAATACCGCTACAGGCGAGAATAAGATTTGGACAATGAATGGCGTTTTTGTGACTGAAGGTGTTGTTAGCACATTGGGTACAGATTGGAGTGCGAGAATTGGCGATTTCAATGGCGATGGTAAAACTGACATCTTCTGGCACAATGCGACTAGTGGGGCAAATACTGCTTGGTTAATGGATGGTACAGCGGTAAGTTCTGAAGCTTTCCTACCTAGCAATACTCCTGGTTTGACAGCATCTTTAGGTGATTTCAATGGTGATGGTAAGACTGATATCTACTGGCGTGATCAACAAACGTCCGCAGATAAAATCTGGACTATGGATGGAACTCTAGCGACTGAAACTCCTGTTGCTGATACAGAGAAGCTGACTCCAGAATGGTATACAGGTTGATTTGGTAATTGATCTATGATCAATTTATATTAGGCGATCGCTCTTTTGATTTTATGAGTCAGATCCCCGACTTCTTAGAGAAGTCGGGGATCTTATTGATCATCGCTCTTTTGATTTTACGGAAGGCGGCGACATAGGAATCGCTTTTTTGTGGCTGTTAAAGCTAATTACCCATTCTTTCGCTAAGATTGTGTGGGTATTCTCATGATTAGTGATTAGGTGAATGATCGAAGTTGAGCATCTGAGTAAAATTTATGGTTCGACAACAGCAATTACTGATGTTACCTTTAGTGTTGAACCTGGGGAAATTTTAGGTTTTTTGGGACCGAATGGGGCTGGTAAAACCACAACTATGCGAATTTTAGCTGGTTATTTACCGGCTACAACTGGGACAGCCAAGATTGCAGGTTATGATGTTCATGATCATTCTCTGTTGGTGCGACAGCGAATTGGTTATTTACCAGAAACACCGCCATTATATCCAGAGATGACTGTGGAGGGTTTTTTACACTTTGTCGCTCGGATTAAGGGAGTTTCTTCAGGCGATCGCCCGACAAAAGTAACAGCAGCTATTAATCGTTGTAACTTAGAAGATAAGCGCAAAGTTATTATTCGTAAACTTTCTAAAGGTTATCGGCAAAGAGTAGGGATTGCCCAGGCGATCGTTCATGATCCACCAGCTATTATTCTTGATGAACCTACCATTGGTCTTGACCCTCGGCAAATCATCGAAGTGCGAAACTTAATTAAAAGTTTAGCAGGAACACACACCATTATTTTGTCTACCCATATTCTCCCAGAAGTGAGCATGACCTGTAGCCGAGTTGCCATTATTAACCGGGGGCAAATAGTCGCAACCAATACCCCAGAAAATTTGATGACACAGTTAACAGGTGGGGCGGGATATGAGTTAGAAATCGGTGGAGATGCAGCTTTAGCTAGACAAATGCTGCAAAATATAGCCGATGTAAGTTCAGTAGAATTAATGCCTAACCATCAGCAATCGTCAGACAATCATACTTGCCTCCGGGTAATATTGCAGCCAGGAACAGAACCAGGAAAAGAAATTACTGCTGCTTTAATTCGGGCTGGGTTTGATTTATATGAAATGCGACGAATCAATGCCACACTAGAAGATGTTTTCTTAGAATTAACTACAGCAGAAAAGAATTTACCAACGGAAATAACCCCAGAAATTGAAGAAGGAGAAGCTGCATAAATGGGTATAGTTATCCCTAACATTATTGCCATTTATCGTCGAGAACTACAAAGTTATTTTGTTTCGCCATTAGCCTATGGAGTAGCTAGTGCATTTTGGTTCTTAGCCGGGTTGTTTTTCGTGATGATTTTGTTAGGACCAGAAGGAATTTTAGTCACAGTTTCTAGCTATGATTTACAAGGGCAACAAATGGGAGTTCCTGCCCCAACAATAGATGTTCCCTACGAATTTGTGCGGGCATTTTTAGATAGAATGGGGTGGTTAATGTTATTTGTATTACCGATTCTCTCAATGGGACTCTATGCCGAAGAACGTAAACGGGGAACTTTAGAACTACTAGCCACATCGCCGATTACCAACTGGGCTGTAGCTGTGGGTAAATTATTAGGGGTATTGACATTTTTCTTAACCATGATTTTACCATTAATGGGATTGGAGGCGATCGCATTATCCAATTCTCATCCTCTCATATCCCCCATAATTCCTCTACTTGGTCATTTAGGATTACTCCTCTTAGCAGCAGCAATTTTATCTTTAGGAATGTTTATTTCCTCATTAACAGACAGCACAATCTTATCGGCTGTCCTCACCTTTGCCCTCGTCATTTTGCTATTATTTATTGATTTAATCGCCAAAGCCATTCCCGGACAAATGGGTGAAGCAGTGAGTCATTTATCCCTTCTCAAACATTATAACACCCTGATTCAAGGCATTTTTGATACTAGCAGCTTGATTCTATTTGCCAGTTACATTGTCTTAGGTATTTTTCTCACCGCCCAATCAATTGATGCACTCCGCTTTCAACGTCAGTAATTGTCAGTTGTCAGTTGTCAGTTGTCAGTTGTCTGTTGTCATCAGTAAAACTCCTCTCCCTACTCCCCTACTCCCCCTACTCCCCCCACTC
>NZ_JADEWA010000061.1:0-17871 GCF_015207865.1 Dolichospermum sp. LEGE 00246 | reverse complement strand
GGGTTAGGGTGGGGTAAAAAATATTTGATACATCAACCATAACTTTTCAAACACCCTCTAAAATATTATCAAATTTTATTTTTTCCAATTGTAGAAAATAATCATGGTGCAATTTGTGGGCGTAAAAACTTAACTGTAATGCAATTTGTTTGGTAACAATCAATTTGCCTGTCGCTACAGATTGCTCCTGTGAATTCCTGGCAGTAACAAGAGGTGCATTATGATGAAACTTTTTAAACGATTATCCTGGGAAAAAAACCCTCAAAAGTCACAGCAGGGATTTACACTTTTAGAAGTGCTAGTTGCCATTATAGTGATTACTGCGTTTATAAACGTAGCAATGATGGGATTAGTAACTGCCGCTCTCTTTAAAAGTAAGGCTAAAGCGTACTCTAATGGTATTACTTGGATTCAAGCGGATCTAGAAGCAGTCAGAGATAAGGCAGCGAATTTATCCATCTTATCAGCTAATGCTGCTGCTCAACAAAAAGAAGTTGTGTTGGAATCCGCTGTTGGATTAGCAAATAACGATCAGGTAAGAATTGGAACAGATTCCACGACCTATACAATTCAAAGTATTAGTGGAAATTCGCTTACCCTTACAGCTAATCTTGCTATCGCTCAGTCTGCCAATGCATCTGTCACTGCGGTCAGCAAGTGTGCAGCCAAGTCCATTGATGCTGGCTTTGCTTATTACCTGCAACAGAATTTGCCTCAATTGGCCAATCAATTGACCAATACGACCAGTCCGACCACGACCGATACGACCAGTGGACAATATATCAGTGGAAAACAATACACAGTTTCTCGCCGTTCTACGATTGCAAGTAATGCAAGTACTCCTCCCTACGAAGTTCTGAGACTGTCCTATACTGTGACTTCTCAAAACAACAGTAATGTCAAAGTGGCATCAATGTATTCTGAGGTTGTTCCTAGTGCATTTTATCAATGTAACTAAGTATACTTTAATCAGTATTCTAATAATTAGTAACACCCTAACTTTATAGTGGAAATACTGTGAATAAAAAAATTCAAACTCAATTAATCCTTCGGAGGAAAGATGATGAATAAAAAACTGATGAATCAAAGACTCAAGATTGCTCTTTTCTATCTCTCTGACGAAGAGGGTTTTGTCATGCCTATTGCTGTGGGATTCGGGTTAGTCATGCTCATAATTGCTCTCACGATGATTATCAGATCCCAGGGTGATGTAGTCAGTGCATCATCTCAGAAAACGGTATCCGGAGCGTTGGCAGCAGCGGAGACAGGTATTACTTATTATCAAGGTGTTATCAGCAAAAATAAGGCTATTGCAGTTTACCCTGACTGTATCAGTCGAAGTGCAGATGGGACTTGCTCAGATACAGGCAGCAATCAAAAGAGTTGGTACAACGCTTCAGCGATATCAGAATTGAGTAGTGGTAGCAGTAGTAGTGATCCCTGTGGTGTTACTATTACCAGCGGCAACACCGCAGCCAACACTCCTACTGAAATAGTACAAAAATCTACTACAAACTGGCAAGATATAACAGACGCAATCTATGGTGTAAATCAAGGACAATTCAAGCTTGTTAGTTATTCAGGTGTACCAAGCAATACTGCTCCGGGAAATGCTACGCTAACGGTTCTAGGTCGAGTTAAGCAAAGTGGTACTGGCAATACAGCTACTTCTAAGTCTAATACAGCCACCACCAAGCTTGTAATCAGTATTCCTGTATCATCCACTACAACTCCAAATACGGTTACGAATACAGGTACAGCACCGGCTGGATTATGGGCAAATAGTTTTAGTTTTAGTGGTGGTAATGCCATAGCAAATGCAAATGTTCAGGATGCTAGTTGTGGCGCTTATGTTTGGATTAAGGATGCCAATGGAAACTATACTAGGATAGGAACTGTGGATGATGGTGATCCTAATACTGCTAATCCAAAGGGTACACTCATCCAGTCCAATCAGGCATTTCCGGATCTACCTAATGGTAACCAATATACGCCTCCGACATCGAATGTTAACAATATTTCCACTGGAATTAATCGTAATAATGGCACTCTAACACTTCCTGGTACGGGTGATATCAATAGCAATGGAGTAGCATTTAGTGCCACAGTACCGCAAAATTCAACATACATATATCGTATAGGCGCAAGCGGTAGCAATTCCATTAACTTAAGTGGAAATGCCAGTATAACTTTTGGATCTTCACGTGGTGCTTGTAACGAAACAATAATAATTTATGCCGATGCTGATCTTAATCTGAGTGGTAACGGTCTTGTTGCTCCAACTGTATGTGCAGGGGGACTAACAACAAAAGTTATTTTTTATACGGGACCAAATGCGAGTTTAACATTGACGGGTAACGGTGCAACTTACAACCCAAAGTATTTTAAATTTTATATGTATGGCACTGGGACCGAAGAAGTAAATCTCACGGGTAATGGTTCATCCTCCGCTTTCATATTTGCACCTTTTATAGCCACAAGATTAACGGGAAATGGTAACGTTTCTGGTTCTTTGTGGACAAAAAGTTTTACTGCTACTGGGAATGGAAATATTAATCAGTCTGCGGTTTCATGGACTGATTTATCAGAAATTTCCCAGCCTGCCTCTGGTAGTATTCAAACGATAAATCTTGGCAATGTTAATTCATGGCAGCGTCAGAGTGTAAATTAAGTAAGTGGATGATAAAAAACCGAAGTATTAACAAAAAGTAAAGTTGCCCAAAACTTCTTCTCTGTTCCTTTGTTATAAAGACAATTTTTAACGCCAACCTACTGAGATGATAGCTAATGTTACCTGATCATCTCCATGAAAATAGTCAGGGTTTCACTCTGATGAAAACGTCAACGATCCTTATTATTGGCATTTTAAGTGCAATAGCTTATACCCAGGTAATACTATATGAATCATGACAACACCCATCACAATGAAGATGGATTTACTTTACTAGAATTAATCGTAGTCATCCTTTTTGCCAGTATTCTAGTTGCTATTTCTGCTCCTAGTTTTTCAGCTTTAAATCGCAGGAATAAAGTTACTCAGGATCTCACTAGCGCTAAGAATGCTTTACTAGAAGCACAAAGAAGCGCTATTCGTCGAGGTCAAAACTGTGCGCTTTTGTTTTCTTATGATACATTACCTGATCCAAAGCCAGCACCAAAAATTAGTACCACTAGTGGTAACTGTCTATCTACAGGTACGGGCAAACTATATAACGTTTCTATGCAAGTATCTACAAATAATACTAGTTTAGTTAACATTACTGGTTCTAACACGGCTAATTTAACTTTTGATTATCTTGGTCAAATAACTGCCACAAACCCTATCACAATCGTACTCCAGCATGAAAGTAATACTGGAGATAAAAAGTGTATGGTTGTCTCGCAACCATTAGGATTAATTGCAACTGGCAAATATACTGGTACTAGTTCTACTGATATTTCATCCAATTGTACGCCTTAAAAAATATGTTAAACAATACTTTTAATATCAAAAAAAATATCCAATTTTTTCTTCAAAATTATAAAACTCGTCAATCTTCTCTCAATACAGATGAGGGATTTACTTTGCTAGAGTTATTAGTAGCAACAGCTATCATGTCCGGTGTTTTGACTATAGCTGGCATTGGTATTGTGGCTATGTTGCAACAAAATCGTAAAGCATTATCGGAAAGTGACAGACGTGCTAATTTGAGTCGGGCTTTAGATTATATTAGTAATGAAGTGAGAATGGCAAAGAGTGTTACTGCTCCAACTG
The DNA here is from genome assembly GCF_015207865.1 of Dolichospermum sp. LEGE 00246. Classification (NCBI taxonomy): domain Bacteria; kingdom Bacillati; phylum Cyanobacteriota; class Cyanophyceae; order Nostocales; family Aphanizomenonaceae; genus Dolichospermum; species Dolichospermum sp. LEGE 00246. The sequence goes on along the minus strand of NZ_JADEWA010000061.1, from coordinate 14,117 downwards.
TAACATTACCTTCAGGTGCGGTGGGCGTTTTACAATTAACAATTCCCCTTTACTCTTGTGGCGCTCTTAGTTCTGATAAAACCTATACTGTTGTTTACTATACCTTTAATAGTTCTGGTTTATGGCAGCTCCCAAAATCAATTAAGCGATATGCCAACATAACTACTCCTGTTCCTACTCCTACTCCCTGTCCTAGTCCTACTAATACTACTGCGCTTAGTCCTAGTCCTGATCCTGTTGCAACATTTGCAGATGATTCTAAGTATTTTATAGCTGATGCAGTACGAACCCCAAGCCCAACACCAAATCCAACTGCAACTGCAACTGCAACTCCAAATCCAAATCCAAATCCATTGTGTCCCAGTCCCAATACATTTTCAGGTAGTGAAGGCTTTTATGCTTGTATATATACAGGTGGTAAAAAAGTTGATCTTTATTTATACGGTAAATTAACCGAGACAGATACAACAACGCTTGAAGTTAAATCTACTGCTGTTACTAGAGCTAAATAATTGAACAATTGAATAATCGAGAAATTGGCGGTTGGAAATTAATAATGTAAGTTGCTAGTTGGGGATTTTGTCTGAATCAGGATTTCCAGGATTTGAGGATGGGATTGGGGTTTTTTATTGATTTTATTTGTGTTTGATTATGGTGCGTTACGCTGTCGCTAACACACCCTACTTGTTTTTTATGGTTGGGGATTTTGTCTGAATCAGTTACAAAATTTGTAGGTTGGGTAGAGGAACGAAACCCAACAAAATCATTGAAAATGTTGGGTTTTGCTGTCGCTCAACCCAACCTACATTTTTTAACCAACTTTTTGTAATTGGGCTACTCTGGGGTCTACAATTTTTTGTCCTAAACTCAGGAATTTAATCGCTACAGACACCTTATTTCCTTCTCCGAAAACGTGGGTAATTTCCCCAAGTCCGAAGGACTTATGTAATACTCTGTCACCTACTTGCCAAATTCCGGGAGTGGTTTGTTTACTAGTGGTTGCAGGTGTGGTTTTAGTCGAACTCCGGGTAACTTTATTTTGGGTAGTTAATAGTTCTGCGGGGATTTCATCGAGAAATTGCGATCGCATTGCCGGTTCTCTAGACCCATATAAACGCCTTTCTCTGGCATGAGATAGAAACAACCGTTCTTGAGCGCGGGTAATTCCCACATAACACAAACGCCGTTCCTCTTCTAACAATGAAGGATCTTGTAAAGAACGATAACCCGGAAAAAGTCCCTGTTCTAAACCCACTAAAAAGACAACAGGAAACTCCAACCCTTTAGAAGCGTGTAAAGTCATTAAAGAAACCGCTGTTTGTCCCTCTTTTAAATTATCTAAATCAGAACTCAAAGCCGCACTTTGCAAAAATGCCTGTAAAGAAATATCTTCTCCAGCATTTTCTTCTTGAAATTGCAGCATAGCATTATATAATTCATTGACATTACTAATTCTATTATCAGCTTCATCTGTAGCCTGATCTTGCAATTCCTTAATATAGCCAGAATCCTCTAAAACCCCTTGTAAAATTTCCGAACCGGGAACAACTTTGATTTGTTCTTGACGATTTTGAATCATGGCGGCGAAATTATTCACAGCTTTCGCCGAACGTCCTGCTAAAGTATTTACAGATGTTTCATCACTTAATATTTCCCATAAAGTTGTTCCTAATTGCTGGGAAGCATTCACCAAAGCATCAACAGTAGATTTACCAATTCCCCGCCGAGGTGTGTTGATAACTCGTAATAAACTGACAGTATCCGCTGGGTTATTAATCGCCCTTAAATATGCCACAGCATCTTTAATTTCTTTGCGATCGTAAAACTTCATGCCTCCCACAACCGTATAAGGAATTTGATATTTTACTAATAATTCTTCAAAAGGTCGAGATTGGGCATTTGTTCGATATAAAATTGCAAAGTTACCCCAATTTAATTCCGGGTGTTGATGTTCTAAATTTCTAATTTGGTTAATCACAAAAGCTGCTTCTGCCATTTCTTCATCAGCTTTATGACAATAAATTTCTTCCCCTGGTTCTCTTGTGGCTTTGAGGATTTTATCAATCCGTTGAGTATTATTTTCAATTAATTCATTAGCCGCTTGGAGAATATTTTCACATGAACGATAATTTTCTTCTAATTTCACCATAGAACGAGTATCATCATCTGCTAAACCATCCCCAAAATTTTCCTGAAATTCTAGCAAAATGGTAAAATCTGCCATTCTAAAACTATAAATTGACTGGTCAGCATCACCAACTACAAACACAGACCGATTTTGCCATTTCCATTCACTTTTACGGGTTTCTCCATTTGTCACCAAAAGCTGAATTAGATCATATTGAGTCCGGTTGGTATCTTGATATTCATCAACTAGAATATGAGAGAATTTTTGATGCCAATAAGCTAAAACTTGCTCATTTTGTTGAAATAATCGGGTAGGAATTAAAATTAAATCATCAAAATCTAAAGCGTTATTTTGGGCAAGTTTATCTTGATAGCGATTATAAACATCAGTAATAACTCTACCCCGATAGTCTGGTTGTTCACTTTCAAATTGTTGGGGAGAAAGTCCTTGATTTTTGGCGTTACTAATAGCGTAGCGAATAGATTTAGGTTCAAATTTTTTACTATCTAAATTTAAATCTTTGGTGACAATTTCTTTAATCACACTTTGGACATCCGATTCATCAAAGATAGAAAAGTTCTTATTCCATTTTCTACCTTTTTCATCTTGATACTTTTCGATATCCCAGCGCAGAATCCGCGAGAATAAACTGTGAAAAGTTCCACACCACATATCTTTAATAGTAGTGCGGTAAACCTGTGTTTTTAGTAAGCTTTGTTCATATTCTGTCAGTAAATCAAACTTTTTACCATGTTGTGATATTGCTAATTGTTCAGTAAATATCCTTTGAATTCTTTCCTTCATTTCCCTAGCAGCTTTATTGGTAAATGTCACCGCGAGGATATTTTCAGGATTAACACGATGTTTTATAATTAAATTGGCAATGCGGTAAGTCAGTGCCCGGGTTTTCCCGGAACCAGCGCCAGCCACCACTAACAATGGTCCGCAGTAGTGTTCGACTGCTTGACGTTGACTAGGATTAAGGTGAGCAAGAAAATCAATATTTGTGGTCATAAACTACAACAATGATGAAAAGGACAATTTGTTATCGGGTTATTCTGTCAACGTCGAACTCAGTACAAAGAATTAAACAAAAGCAGCATAATGGGGCAAAAATGATAAAAATTTACTTAAATTGCTAAACTTTGAGAAAATTTGATATAGTATTAGATTATTTGGTTTTATCCTTGCCTGTTCCATAACTAGCAACTTCATGTTACTGGATTTTGTGTAAAGTTTTATCATAAGAATACCCGGTAAGTGGGAAACGAGCGTGGCTTTAGCCCTGAGAGGGATGGTTCGACGCAGCTCACCAGCCACGACACGAGCAGTTCGACCTTTGACAGGCTCAGGGCATCGCAAGCTCACTGACCACGGTTTTAACCGCTGTGGATATTAAAATTGAAACCAGATTTTTGATTGGAATCTGGAAACCAACTCCCATTTCTGGGGTAATGTTAGCTTCGACCAGTTATAAGAGCTTGTTTTGCTTGCAACACTGTTCCAGTGACCTTAGAACTGTTTAATCACAAGCGACAGAGCGGGGAACTAGCTTCGCATTCCGAGGTGTCGTGACTCAAATAACGGCTACCCTTCGACTATGCTTAGGGTGGTCTGGTCAGTACGGCTTGCTTGATTACTCTTGCAAGCCCAGTCCCTTTAGGGCTGGGTTACTGACACTTATGAAGAACTCTAGATGTAAGATAAACCAATAATCTCTAATCTCTCACTCTGATTAGCGAGGGAAAGTGCCGGTTAACAGCCTTTTGGTTGTAAATATCTAGGTAAGAAACTCAACTTTCAAAATCATGGAAACAAAAATGCAAGAACCAGAATTTAAAGAAACCCAGTCTAAAGAAACAACCATACCCGAAATTAACACTCAAACCGGGAATTTGACCAAACTTCAACCTCCTATGCAGTCTCAAGAACAATGGCTGAAATATGGACAACAAATTTCTGGTTTTTTGGGGACATTACCAGACTATGTAGGTAAATTCTTTGGTCAATATCAGCAGCCCATTGTTAGTATTGGCTTAGTAGTGACAGGAGTAATCACAGTTAAGGTACTATTGGCTGTATTAGATGCTCTTAATGATGTTCCTTTGGTAGCACCTACCTTTGAATTAATTGGCATTGGTTATTCTGTGTGGTTTGTTTATCGCTATTTACTCAAAGCTTCTAGCAGACAGGAGTTATCTGAAGAAATTACCACACTCAAATCCCAAGTTGTGGGTAAGCACACTTCTAAATCTTAACTCACAAATTTAGATCATTTTAGATACCCGACTCTTTAAAGAAATCGGGTATCTTTTTTCTTTTTTACAACGGCTAGAAGCTGGACTTTTTTATCATACAAAGAACAAGTTCAAAGCCTCTCCTTTGCACCTTTCCCTAACCCTCTCCTAAGAGGGAAAAGGAAGAACATTTAATACTGGAGAGGTTTAAGTAATTGGACAAAAATATTTACAGAAACGCAAATTTAATAACCTGCAATTCTGACTTAACCTGAAATGGTGCGTTACGCTGTCGCTCTAAGCGAAGCCATGCCCGCAAGGGCTTTACACACCCTACTTTTGCACTTTATTTAATTCATATTCTACAGTCATTGCGAGCGAAGGGAAGCAATCACAACCCTTGCAATTGCTTCATTTCACTTCGTTCCCTATGGCTAACGCCACGCTGCGCTAACGCCATAACATTGTGTAATTAATTCTGTCTCACTACTTACCAGAGGGGTTTCATATTTGGTTAAACTATGAACGGTTTGCAGTATATTGAGTTGTCTTGAGAGGACTTTTGCTATGAGACTGGGAATATGGCTAACGCCACGCTACGCTATCATTCCCAGTTGGGTTATGGGTTTTACGTTAAGTTGACACTATTAAGCATTGCTAACCCCCTACCGGGAGAATCAAATAATTAAGCCGTGTTGAGTATAAATGTTAAACTGCATATATATCACTCATATAACTCTAAATATATGTGGCAAAAAGATTATTTATAACTGAAAGATCACAGTTGTGTTTATAAATAATACATTCTAGTGTCGTATAATAATTTGTAAAAGTTTAGCACTGCTCAATAGTGTCAAGTACCTCCCAGCCAGGGAATTAATTCCCTGTCTAATAGCTCAAGTCGGTTGAAACCGACTATTTTGGCGGTATTTATTCTAAAATAGGATAATTCCTGATTTTGATTTAATCACAGTGCGTTTTAACGCACTTGAGCTATTAGACCGGAACTTCAGTTCCGGGCGGGTGTGAAAGCTTATTTGGGAATCAATTCTCTGCCTTCAATGATATTAGAGGCAGAGCCTCATCAACTGCATTCCTAGTCAGAGACTAGGAACGAGATGTGGTAGGGATTTGAGCTTAAGTTGACACCAATGAAGCTCTTGCTTTACCCCTACCCACAGAATCAAATTATTAAGCCGTGTTACGTATACATCATGGGGTGATGATGTTTCGCTAAAAAACGCAAAAACGCCAACCGAAAAAAGAGATTTATAGTATTGACAAACAATTTTAAATATGCTATGGTAAACTTGATAAGGAAGAACTATCTTGTTGTTAATTAAGAATAGAGTAACAAATCCCCGACTTCTTCAAGAAGCCGAGGATGTTTTTGTGATTCAAAGCACTCGCAACACGCTAGGAATACTATCTATTGATTCCATTGCTTGAATTTCTGCCAAAGCTTGTCTAAAGTCCCCTTCTCGGACAGTGTGGGTAACAACGACAATTTCTGCTAGTTCTCCCTGAAAACCAGTTTGGACGACTGATTCTAAACTCACGCCATAATTGCCAAAACAAGTTCCCAGTCTACCAATGACTCCCGCTTGGTCTTTGCTGAGGAAACGGGCATAAAACCGGGTTACTAACTCGGAAATGGGGGTAATTTGCGAGTAATGTTGATGTCTACAAGCGAGGAGAGGATTTGGTTTAGCTGTATTAGTTTTCAGAGTAGCAACAAGATTCAAGATATCTGATGATACAGCACTAGCGGTAGCCCCAGCCCCAGCCCCAGGACCGAATAACATCACCTGTCCTATAGGTTCTCCTTCCACAAGAATGGCATTGTAAACACCGTTGATACTAGCTAAAGGATGGGTTTGGGGAACTAGGGTAGGATGAACTCTCACGGAAAGTCGGGAATTATCTTGATCTAAGTGTTGAGCTATCCCCAATAATTTAATCACAAATCCTAATTTAGCGCTGTATGCAATATCTGTTTTTGTAACTTGGCGAATACCTTCGCAATAAACATCATCTCGATTAATTCGGCCATCAAATCCTAAAGATGCCAAAATAGCAATCTTATCTCCGGCATCCAAACCATCAACATCCGCTGTGGGGTCAGCTTCAGCATAACCCAACCTCTGAGCATCTGCTAAGACATCATCAAATTCACTCCCTTCTGTTTGCATCTTGGTGAGGATGTAGTTGGTTGTACCATTGACAATACCCATGATAGCGTTAATGCGATTAACGCTTAAGGATTGCTTGAGGGGTTGAATTACAGGAATACCACCACCAACGGCGGCTTCTAGCAGCACATAGACACCCGCTTGATTAGCAGCGGTGAATATTTCGCCACCAAATCGAGAAATTACGGCTTTATTGGCAGTAACTACGTGCTTACCATTTTTAATAGCTGTCAAGATGAGTGTGTGTGCGGGTTCTAATCCCCCCATCAGTTCTACAACTATATCTACGGCTGGATCATTAACAATTGCTTCTAAATCCGTAGTTATCACCTCTGGAGATAATTCTACAGCACGGGGTTTCGTGAGCGATCGCACACCCACTCGATAGATTTCAATGTCCTGTAACAGCGGATGACGACCTACATTGTCTTGCAACAGTTGCACTGTCCCTGTTCCCACCGTACCTAATCCAAGTATTCCTAATTTGACAGCCACAGATTTTGCACCCACAATGAACTTATATAGAAATATAGAACAATAAAACAATTGTAGGCAGAGCATAAGCCCTACCTACTAATTATCTTCTTTTAATTGTCCAATGACCAATGACTAATGACCACTGACTAAATTAGTATGTTTCTACGTGCCAGCGGTGAGCTTTTTTTAGATCCTTTTGGTAATCACTCCAAACTACACCTTCTTTAGCCGCAGCAGCACTTAAAGCAGCATCAATGCCATCTTCCATACCGCGCAAACCGCAGATGTAAGTGTGAGTTTTTTCATTTTTAATTAACTGCCACAATTCATCAGCGTGTTCTGCAACTCGGTCTTGGATGTACATTCTGCCACCTGCGGGGTTATTTTGTTCCCGGCTGATAGCATAGGTGAGACGGAAGTTTTCTGGATATTTCTCTTGCATTGCTTCCAATTCTTCTTTGTAGAGAATATTGGGAGATGTTGGCACCCCAAACAATAACCAGGAAAATCCTTGAAATTGATATTCTGGGTTAGCTTTTCTTTCTGCATCCTTAAACATCCGCCACAGATAAGTCCGCATAGGCGCAATACCTGTACCTGTTGCTAACATGATCACATTAGCTTCAGGATCTTCCGGCAATAACATTTCCTTACCAACAGGACCAGTGATTTTGACATCATCACCTGGTTTAATTTTACTCAGATAGGTAGAACAAACACCATAAACCGTTTCACCTGTTTCTGGATGCTTGTACTCTAACTGACGAACACACAGAGATATTGTTTTATCATCTAGATTATCGCCGTGACGAGTAGAAGCAATGGAGTACAGTCTGAGTTTTTCAGGCTTACCATTCTTATCTACACCAGGAGGAATAATCCCAATACTTTGTCCTTCTAAATACCTCAAGTTGCCGGCAGACAGGTCAAACTTGAGATGTTGAACAATCCCAATTCCACCCTCTTTAACTAATGTTTCATTAGAAATACACTTACCAATAAACGGAGCATTAGGACGGTAAATGTTCACAGGAACATCAGCATGAGCATCTTTTTTGGCTTTTGCTTGAGTCATGGAGTTGCCTTTCTTATCCTTAGCTGGTGTTTTAGCAAAGCCTTTAGCTTCACTAACATTACTTACAGGTGTGGATTTACCATGTTCATCTTTGTTAGCACTTACTTCAGCCGCGACTTCGCTGCTAACTTTAATGTCAGCAGTGGCCAATTCAACTTTTTCGTTAACTACTAAGTCAACTTTGCGATTGAGTTGCTGTAAAGCTGTAACAGATTGGATACTAACAATTTTACCGCCCAGGCGAGTGATCCGTCGCATTTCTTGATTCATGCGGTTGTAAGGTACTCTGATGAATACACTGCCACTTCTACGAATTTGGTAGTTGGTTTGATCAGTTTCTTCAACCTGACGCAGACCCACCACTTCGTAAACGAAGACGCGGCTACCTGATTCTATATTGGCAGCACCCTCAACAGCACCTTGATTGTACATTCCTTCTAACACTCCGATATTTACTTAACCGTTTATCAAAAAAAAATCATTCCCATCCTTATGCGAGGTTTAGTTTACCGGATTTTCGGATCACAAAACTAGCCATCTGGGAAAACGACATCATTTATGATGATGCCCTGCTCAGTACACTCGCCCAAGACCAGTAGGCATGGCAAAAAACACACCTGTTCACCTTCTAAATTAGAGGATAAGTCTTTGCGAGAATGTTAATAGTGAATCACTTTAATCTTTTTTTCTTGAACTACATAGTCTTAGGCTTGTTAATCAAACATTCTACTATATATTGATCATGCAAAAATCCTGGGTTTGCAAAAAAGCCTTTCGATTTATAACTTTAGTTTGGATTGAACTAAAACTACCAGTAATATCTTACCATGACAGTGCAGTAACGGACTTTATTAAGTAATTGGACAAAAATATTTACAGTCATTGCGAGCGAAGGGAAGCAATTACAACTCTGGCGAACTGCTTGCAGCAGCGCTAGTTCCCTCCGGGACGCTCCGCGAACGCTATCGCTTCATTTCACTTCGTTCCCTATGGCTAACGCCACGCTGCGCTAACGCAATGACATTATGTAATTAATTCTGTCTCACTACTTAATAATCAATTTTGTATGTACAGTACATTTTAAGTATACTGCAAACGGTTCATTGCTTAAACAAATATGAAACCCCTCTGGTAAACCTCTCCTTTGCACCCCTCCCTGACCCTCCCCTACAAGGGAGGGAAAAGGAGCAGCTTTTATAATTGGAGAGGCTTTGAACTTGTTATTTGTATTAGAAAAAAGTCCAATTTTTAGCCATTTTGAGTATAAATTAAATATAGCGTTAAAATTACTACATAATTTAGCGTAGTGCGAGTTGAGCCATAGGTTACACTGTACTATCAAACACTAACAAGCTTTTACACATTCTTTGTTCTCTCGATCAGGAACTGAGCGACTTGTACTGAGCTTGTCGAAGTCAGCCAAAGTGCTAACTCCTATTTTCTCTCACATCTAAAAAAAATGTATCATCTATGGCAGAATATTAAACAGATAATTGCTAGGAAACTAGATTCGTTCTTAAGGTAAATCTTGTGAGAGTACACCCCATTCTGTTAAAATTTAGGGCAACACTAAGATTAAATACTTACCAGCTATAAAATTAGGCTAATTAGGACGAGTAACTGCTATAGGCGTACAAGTTATTTGTTGAAATCTGTCATCGTTATGCTGGATAGCCAGAACGTAGGACAATACCTTTGGGGTAAGCTCCTAGATTCAGAATCTGCTGTGAGAAAAATTATTGATTGACACATTTAGTATTTAGAGGGAATTTATGACTAAGCCGGAACGCGTGGTACTAATTGGAGTAGCCGGAGACTCTGGGTGCGGTAAATCTACGTTTTTGCGTCGGTTGATTGATTTATTTGGCGAAGAATTTATGACAGTTATCTGTTTAGATGACTATCATTGCCTAGATCGTAAACAACGTAAAGAAACAGGCATAACTGCACTTGACCCCAGAGCAAATAACTTTGACTTAATGTATGAACAAATTAAGTCTCTTAAAGAAGGTCAGGCGATTCATAAGCCAATTTATAACCACGAAACTGGCATGATTGATCCACCAGAATGGATTGAGCCAAATCATATTATTGTTGTAGAAGGGCTGCATCCTTTGTATGATGAACGAGTAAGAGCGCTTTTAGACTTCAGTGTTTATTTTGATATCGGCGATGAAGTCAAAATTGCTTGGAAAATTCAACGCGATATGGCTGAAAGAGGTCACCGCTATGAAGATGTTCTAGCACAAATCAATTCTCGTAAACCTGATTTTGAAAAATTCATCGAACCACAAAGAGAATTTGCTGACGTGGTTCTGCAAGTATTACCCACAAACTTAATTAAAAACGATACAGAACGTAAAGTTTTACGGGTACGGATGTTACAACGGGAAGGTAAAGAAGGCTTTGAGCCAAGTTACCTGTTTGACGAAGGTTCAACAATTCAGTGGACTCCTTGCGGACGCAAACTGACCTGTTCTTACCCCGGTATGCAGCTTTACTACGGTTCTGATGTTTACTATGGTCGTTACGTCTCTGTTTTAGAAGTAGACGGTCAATTTGATAACCTCGATGAAGTAATTTACATTGAAACTCATTTGAGCAAAACATCCACCAAATATCAAGGTGAGATGACTCACTTGTTACTACAACACCGTGAATACCCAGGTTCTAATAATGGTACTGGTTTATTCCAAGTATTGACAGGGTTGAAAATGCGTGATGCTTATGAGCGATTGACAGCTAAAGAAGCAAAATTAGCAGTTCAAGTCTAAAACAGCAGTTTGTGTCAAAGTTCAGGGGGAACAGTTAAATATGTTCCCTCTTTTTTTTGTCTGAATCAGGATGTCCAGGATTTGAGGATTTGCAGGATTGTTATTTGGATATTATTTGATTGTGGCAGAATTAAGTGAATATTTTGTCTGAATCAGGATGTCCAGGATTTGAGGATTTACAGGATTGTTATTTGCATATTAAGTAATTGGACAAAAATATTTACAGTCATTGCGAGCGAAGGGAAGCAATCACAACCCTGGCGAACTGCTTGCAGCAGCGCTAGTTCCCTCCGGGACGCTCCGCGAACGCTATCGCTTCATTTCACTTCGTTCCATATGGCTAACGCTACGCTGCGCTAACGCAATGACATTGTGTAATTAATTCTGTCTCACTACTTATTTGATTGTGGCAGAATTAAGTGAATATTTTGTCTGAATCAGGATTTCCAGGATTCGAGGATTGACAGGATTGTTATTTGCATATTAAGTAATTGGACAAAAATATTTACAGTCATTGCGAGCGAAGGGAAGCAATCACAACCCTGGAGATTGCTTGATTTCACTTCGTTCCATATGGCTAACGCCACGCTGCGCTAACGCAATGACATTGTGTAATTAATTCTGTCTCACTACTTATTTGATTGTGGCAGAATTAAGTGAATATTTTGTCTGAATCAGGATTTCCAGGATTCGAGGATTGACAGGATTGTTATTTGCATATTGTTTGATTGTGGCAGAATTAAGGATTATGATGATAAGTGGAAAAGAATAAGCTGTTGTGCATTTAGTTTGTATAATTCTAGCGGGCAAGATGCCCTCACTACAAAGTTCAAGTAAATTTTGGTTATCAAATCTAGCTGCGTAACAGCTTATCTAGTAAATGCCTAAAATAAACAACATTCTCTAAACACTATAAATTGCAGAAGATTCCTAGACTAATTCAAAAATAACATCCTGTAAATCCTTTAATCCTGAATATCCTGATTCTGACAAAATTTATTTCTGATTAAATTTACATTTAACAGTAATTTTAATATTACTGCTAGTTTTTCCTGTGACAATATAAGGGATTCCTGTCATTCCTCCGACATTAACGCCAAATTCTAAAGTAACTTCAGCAACTTCGGCTAGAGCTAAATCTTTGAAGGATTGAATAATATGTTTTGAATAGGATTGAATAGTTTTTTGGAGTTTGTCTCCCTGTTCTTTAATATTCAGTTTTTCGTTCAGTTTTTCTAAGCCAAAACTGCGGTCTGCTTGTTCAGGGGTGGGAATTAGAAAATCTAGGTTCTCATTTTCTGGAGGCTGGGGAATAGGTTCAGCAATATTTTCTGATGCTTCAATATAAATAATTGTTCCGTCTTCTAATTGAATCGGCGTTAGTTGTGACATAAAGGTAAATTATCTTTTACAATGTAACCGTCATCTGATGCCACGACCAAAGCGCGACTCAATACCAGCATACAGTTATCATATTACCACTCGTTGTAATAACCGTGAATTTTAATTAACTCGTCACAAAAGCCGTCAGGTGTTTCTCTATACTCAGATATATTTACGCTAACCTAAAGGCTGCGGAAATGCAAAAAGGCTTTTTGAATAACGAATAGTCACCTATTCAAGCAGTAGCAAATTCTGTTAAACTGCGTTTACTGGGATGCTGGAAACCTAAAATAATATCGCTTTGAGGTATTCCTGTTGATAGCAAATCATCAACAACACATAAATTAGTTGCATCTTCTTCTACCCAAACTTTACCGTTTTTGATGCAAAGATAGATGATAATATGCTGTATTTGTTTTTTGTCATCCCAGCCAAATCGAAACCAAATATATTGATCTCTGTTTTCATCAAAAGCTAAACGTTCACTAGCCTCCATTTTGCCATTTTCAACATTTTGAGGATTACTCATTTCGTAATATTCTGTCAATATCTTTTTGATAGCATGACGATATTGTTCTAGTTTATCCATTGTTCAATTTCCTCCTTTTCTGTATTCACAACTATTAATAAAAGTTGATTTTCTTGGATGACTGCTTGTACAGACTTACGTTGAAAATTTTTATGGAAACTCTGGTTCAAAATAATTGACAGCCTTATTGTGTGGGCATTTCATTAAAAATATGGGCATAATTGTTTCTAACCCCTACGGGGCAATAGTTTTGTTATAATCAATCCTCAATCACCATAAAAACAACGCAAAAGCCGAATTAATTTTTAGCCTTACTATTTTTAATGATTGCATGAAGAATAGAAATCAATTCATTAGATTCATTTAGTAAAGGAAGTAATCTTGGTTCTAGTTGTTTCTCGGTGGCGATTAGGATTTTTAACCAATAATTTGTTTCTCTAGCCTCCTTCAAAGAAATACTCATTTTATGAATAAAATCAGGTTTATTTTCTGCATTTTGTGCTTCTTCAACATTAGCACCAATACTTGATTCCAGAGCGTATTAATTGTTTACTTAAATCATATCCTGTTCCACCATTTTCTCTCAGAAACTTACAAAGATTAACTATTCTTATGCTAAAGTTTAGAGTTCTTTCTTGTATATCTTTATTGGCCATTTTTAATGATATTTAATCTAAACAATTTACTGGTAATTTGTTAATAATTGGTGGCAAAAAAGAAAAATTTTATGATGGTTTTTTCGGTTCTTCGGTTATTTTTATGGAAACCCTGGTTCAAAATCATTGAAAGCCCTATTGTGTAGGCATTTCATTGAAAATATGGAAATAATTATTTATAACCCTTGTCCCGTAAGGGTTTTGTTATCATCAATCCTCAATCACCATAAAAGAGACGCAAGAGCCGTTTTTTCTAAATTCTAAATTCTAAATTCTAAATTCTAAGAAAGCCTTATCTGCTACAACCTACAAGTCTCTGCAAGAAGAGAGGAATCTCAATTTTCATCCGCAGTACCTCCGTAATCGGTAACGTACCTCGACGCTTATGCAAGTCTAAATTAGTTACTTCCCATAAAGGTAATTCATCGTATCTCATCCAGTCTCCCCCTTCGTCTTTGCCCCTCTTCCATCCCACCATTTCGACAAAACTATTATACCCTTCCTCGTTCCATTTTGTAAATGTTCCCTTTTCCCAGTCAAAATCTAAAGAATTACCTGTTTCCAGATATATCCTTTTCTGAACACTAAAACCGAATTTTCCTTTTGAGTTATCCACCCATAATTTATCTACTTTTTGTAAATCCTTACAGTTAAAGTTTTTAATAT
>NZ_JADEWA010000524.1:0-3541 GCF_015207865.1 Dolichospermum sp. LEGE 00246 | reverse complement strand
GGGGAGCAGGGGGCAGGGGACTAGGGATGATATTGATATTTTTCTTGCCTCTTGCCTCTTGCCTCTTGCCTCTTGCCCATTACCTATTTTGCAGCATTACGATGCTTCTGCAATTCACTTCTTAATAGGGCAATTTCTGCCCTTAATTCGTCAATTTCGGTCTGTAAGTCTACTGAATCTCCCCCAGATGAACTATTACCTGTAGTTGTTCCAGTTGCAGACGATTCTGCCGCTCGATTAGCTCGTGCCATCACTTCTTCTGTAAACTGGCGTAGTTGCTCTTTAGTTTCAGCATCCAATTTGCCTAATTCACTCAAAGCATCAGTCAAGGCGACTTCTACACGCTCATTAATCACTTCAGCTACTGCTCTGCCTACGAAAAAGGCTTGCACAAGGGGATTACTCATAAATTTTTGTAAAGTTGCTCCGCAAAAAGAATTATAACCTGTATATAGGCCGTCATGCTTCTATCTGAAAGTTTTCTCAGTTGGTGAAATACAACCACTGTAAACAGGTGTCTCTCGTCAGAGGATGTTTGAAAAATTTCCGGCGATTATAAATCACGACGACACAAACAAAGTCCACCTGCGTGGACTAATGCAAATTCAAGGCTTTTAAACCCACGAAGGTGGGTTTCGTCTGTGTAGCCGCGACTTCTAGTCGCCTGGTGGATAATAAATAGACTTATTCAGAGTATCGTTGAAATAGATGAAAACTGCTGTAACATAAGAAATATTTACTTCTTAACAGGAAATAGTAAAAATGCTGGCAAGTTACATTGATAAAGCAATGGAATTAGCAGTTTATGAAATTATTGAAGATGATGGTACTTATTGGGGTGAAATTCCAGGTTTGCAGGGAGTATGGGCAAATTATAAAACCTTAGAAGGTTGTCGGCGCGAGTTGAAAGAAGCACTCAGTGATTGGTTGGCTTTACGTTTACGTTTAGGGTTAAATATTCCTTTGATTGAGGATATTAACTTGAATCAAATTACAGAGCCAGTATAAAATGCCTAGATTAACACCTGTTTCTCGGAATTATTTGATAAAGCGTTTGCGTTAGAATGGATATTAGATCAATATAAAGAAAAGAAACCAAAAGATCCCACTATTGCGGAAAAATTCAATACCTATCGTTTCGCAGATTATAAAGAACGGGTAATAGATTTATTAATGAGAGTTTGTACCGTGAGTGTGGAAACAATGAAAATAATTAGAGAAATGTCTGAATCAGGATAACCAGGATTTGAGGATTTTCAGGATAAAATATCAAAAATTAAACGCAGATAATTTTTACATTTTCTCTGTGTTCTCTGTGTTCTCTGTGGTTCGATAAAAAAAGAAATTGTCTGAATCAGGATATCCAGGATTTAAGGATTGTCAGGATTAATGAATATAATAATGTCTGATAGCGTAGCCATATCAGGATATCCAGGATTTAAGGATGTTGAGGATTAATGAATATCACATCCTGTTAATCTTTTAATCCTGTAAATCCTGATTCTGACAATTAATGCTATAATCAACAAATAACTACTTGGTATCACATCATGATGATTACTCAAGAATTAGAACTTAAAGAAAACATCTCTCAAGATGTGATTTTTCCTCCTAATGATTTATATAGTGATGAACCTCCCGTGGAAACAGAACTACATCTAGAGCAAATTATGCTCTTAATCAAATGTCTCAAATGGTTGTGGAAAGATAGATATGATTTCTATGCTGCGGGAAATCTCACCATTTACTATAGTCCTAATCAGAAAAAATCAGAATATTTCCGAGGTCCAGATTTCTTTGTTGTGCTGGGAACAGAACGCAAAACTCGGAAAAGTTGGGTAGTTTGGAATGAAGACGGTAAATATCCCAATGTAATTTTAGAAATTCTCTCACCAACTACAGCGAATACAGATAGAGAATACAAAAAAGAACTTTATCAAAATACTTTCCGCACACCGGATTATTTTTGGTTTGATCCTTATACACTAGAATTTGCAGGATTTCATTTATTAGATGGAAAATATCAACCTCTAGAAGCAAATGAAAAAGGGCATTTATGGAGTGAACAATTAAATTTATATTTGGGAATTCATGAGGGATTATTGCGCTATTTCACACCAGAAGGAAAGCTAGTGCTTACCCCTGAAGAAACCGCAGAACAGGAAACCCAAAGAGCCGAAAAGGAAGCGAGAAAATCAGAACGTTTAGCAGCAAAACTGAGAGAATTAAATATAGATCCTAATACAATTTAATCTACAATCAAACGTAGGTTGGGTTAAGCGATAGCGAAGCGCTCCACAGGAATCGCGCCACCCAACGAAAGTTTTAATAATATGTTTTAATAATATGATGTTGGGTTTCGTTCCGATTGCTCCGCGTTCATGCAGTGTCCCGCAGGGATACGTTTACGTTCCACAACCCAACCTACGGAACTAAACTCTGTTTTTGTAGCAAAGATTAATTA
The DNA here is from genome assembly GCF_015207865.1 of Dolichospermum sp. LEGE 00246. Taxonomy (NCBI): domain Bacteria; kingdom Bacillati; phylum Cyanobacteriota; class Cyanophyceae; order Nostocales; family Aphanizomenonaceae; genus Dolichospermum; species Dolichospermum sp. LEGE 00246. Next base: position 1,077 of record NZ_JADEWA010000524.1, on the reverse strand, counting down.
TAACTATGCCCTACAGTGATTTTACACTAAAAAAAGTCCGTCAGGATTTAGCGATCGCCATCCATGAAGGAGGACGGTTTTTTCCAGATGTACCTCCTGTAAAACCTGATGATTTGCTACGTCAAGAACTAGAAGAAGGTTTACCATTGGTACTTGCACGAGGTAGTGAAAAAGCTCGTTCTGAATGGATTATTAGTCCTGTATTAACAGCAGTTCGACGATTATTAGATCGTCAAATTAGCCTCTTTTCTGGAGAAGATTTTACCGTTGATCCTAGTATTGGACTCAATGGTATTTGTGACTTTCTGATTAGTAAATCACTAAGCCAATTAGAAATTCAAGCTCCAGTAGTTATAATTATAGAAGCAAAAAAAGAAAATCTTAATGGTGGTTTAGGTCAGTGTATTGCAGAAATGGTAGCTGCCCAAAAATTTAATGCTGCTAATAATGTCAACATTCCCATAATTTTCGGTTCTGTCACCAGTGGAACTACTTGGAAATTTTTAAAACTGGAGGGTAATTCAGTCACTATTGATATTACTGAATATCCATTGCCACCAGTTGAGCCAATTTTAGCATTTCTAACATGGATGTTATCAGTAAATTAATATTGTTTTTAAATTCTGTAAATCCTGGTATAGCTACGCTATCAGACAATAATATGATGTTGGGTAACATACGTCAACCAAACCTACTGGAAATTTACACCTTCATAAATATCACTGAAGGGAATTTGAAAATCTATTGATTTTAAAGACAATATATCATTTACTGATTCATATTCAGTTAATACCCATTGTCCTTCGGCATTTTTGGCAAATTGTTCAATAAAACATTCATATTGGTCAATCATAATATATTCTTTTAATTCAGGAAGAGAACGATAAAATCTAAATTTGTCGGTTTTATCATAATTTATAGTTGATTTAGATAACACTTCGACAATCATTAACGGATTTGTTACTTGAGTAGTTCCAGTTCCTTGATATATTGGTTCTCCTTGAATTACCATAATATCTGGATAAGTATAGATTTGATAACGTTGTAGCCACAATTTAACATCACCCATATAAATCT
>NZ_JADEWA010000523.1:0-3595 GCF_015207865.1 Dolichospermum sp. LEGE 00246 | reverse complement strand
CACCTCCCCTACCTCCCTTCTCCCGTCATTTTCGGGTTGACAGTAGGGGCAATCCCCCCGTGCTTGCCCAGAATCGTAGGGTTTTATTTTTGACTCTTAGTAGATTTTTTTACGCAGGGACAATACTTAGCCACCAGACTGGCTAAAAGTTTTAAATCTATCGGCTTAGAAATATACTCATTGACACCAGCCGCAAGACAACTTTCGCGATCGCCCTTCATTGCCATAGCCGTTTGAGCAATAATCGGTATATGCTGATATTTGGGGTTTTCCCGTAATTGCTGCACCAAATTTAAACCATTAGCATCAGGTAAACTCACATCCATCAAAATCACTGCTGGTTCTACTTCTTCGATACTATTCCACATTTTTGCCCCATTCTTCACCCAGTTCACCTGATATCCTAATCTTTTTAAATAAATTTCCATTAATTCCCCATTGGGTAAATCATCTTCCACCAGCAAAATTACAGGCGATGGAGTCAGATCATCATCACAAGGATGACTAACCACTTCTAAATCATATTCTGCTGTTGTTTCTATAGCTGCTAAAACTTCTCCCGTTGGTTTAAGAGGAAGTAAAATACTAAAACGAGAACCTTGATCAACCACAGATTCTAACTCTAAATAACCACCATGAATTTCTGCCAATTTTTGAGTCACTACCAACCCCAAACCCGTACCTTCATTACGATCGACGGCGGGATTAACCACTTGACTATAGGGTTGAAATAGTCGAGATTGATCTTCAAAAGAAATACCTATACCAGTATCCCAAACCGTAAACCGCAAAAATTCATCCTCACTAGAAACCTGTAAGCCAACACTACCTTTCATCGTAAATTTGATAGCATTGAAAAGTAAATTCAATAACATTTGTTTAAGTCGCAAAGGATCAGCTATGAGATTTTTAATATCTGGTTTAATTTCTAAATGCAGTGTTAGATCTTTATGAGTAGCTTTCTCTTTTACCAAAGCCAAAACATTCCGACACAAAATATAAATATCAACTACTTCCCATTGTACTTCTAGTTGGTTGGCTTCAATTTTCGAGAGATCCAAAATATCATCAATTAATCCCAATAAATGCTTACCACTAGATTGAATAATCCGTAAATACTCTTGATGACGGACTTTCTCAGGTTCATAACCCTGTGCTAATAGCAAATGGGTAAAACCAATAATTGAACTTAGGGGAGTGCGGATTTCATGACTAGTATTTGCCAAAAACTGATTTTTAAGTTGATTAGTACGCTTTAGTTCTTTATTTAAACTAGCTAAATCCTGATAATACTTCTGCGAAGATTTTATTTGTAAAAGTTGTGTTAAAGCTGTGCGACAATTTTCCACAGTTTTTGTGATTAATTGTAACTTCAGAGGGTAAAAAGTATCCTCCAGTAATTTACAGTCGGGTAAAAAATTGCTGGTGCTGATGATTAACCACGCTTTGATTCCTTGAGTATCCTCAAATAAATACCAAGCACTTTGGTATTTTTGAGTTTCCATTTCCTGTACATCTTGCAGATTGATAGATTTATGCAGTCTCAAAGACAGCTTTTTTTCAACTTGGGGTATTAGCTCGAAATTGGGAATTAATGATGGTAAATAGGAAATATAAGCGATTCGACCCACTATTTGCTGTGGTTCAAACAGAGCAATACCTACAATATACTGAGCAGACGCAATTAAACTATCACTTAATGCTTTATGAAGTTCATTGACAACGATTTGCAAAATTTCTGCTTCTGTGGCTATTCCTAATGCAGTCGTAGTAGCCACAGAAATCAGATAATCCTGAAGACGAATTTGCAACTGATTTAAGCTGCTTTCCAGCCACAACTGATACCGCATCTGTTCAATTGTTCTCAACCGGGAGTTTCCGTCTAACTGATTTTCCGTAAGCTTTAAATTCAAAAACTAGCATCTCTTTACCTCCAGTCTTGTACTACCATTCATCTAAACCTCCAGGAGACCCCCACCAAAACTGTACTCAGTTTGATGATGGGAGGAATGGAGGGTTAACTGTGAAACGTCCCTTGAGTAATTTTGTGCGCCCATAAAACTGAAGGCGGTTAAAACCGTCGTCAGTGAGCGTGCCAAACTGCTGGTGTCGCTTATATCTCAGGTCTGAAGAACCTGTTACGTTTACCGGATAATCCTGTAAGCTTGAGAATTGCTGCATGGTCAACTAGACCGCTAAAAAACACCCTGCCACAAATAAAAATGTAACCAGTATTTATGTATATTAACCTGCAAGTGCTTTTTTAGATAACCCATAAACGGCATTTATGAATGTGACGGAGATCCTAAAGATGATTGGATACAATCATTTACAGCAATAACAACTTCAAAAATTCACAATAATTTCACCATAATTTCATATTTATGGATATTACACAATTTGCTCAATTAATTATCAACGGTATCGCTGTTGGTAGCATTATCGCCTTAGCAGCAGTAGGACTGACCTTAACCTATGGGATTTTGCGGTTGTCTAATTTTGCCCACGGTGATTTTCTCACATTAGGAGCTTATTTGACTCTCATGGTCAATGCTATGGGTCTAAATATTTGGTTGTCAATGATTGTGGCTACCGTGGGAACTGTGGGAGGAATGTTACTAGCAGAAAAATTGCTATGGTCAAAAATGCGGTCTATCCGTGCTAGTTCGACAACACTGATTATTATCTCTATCGGTCTAGCTTTATTTCTCCGCAATGGGATTATTTTTCTCTGGGGAGGTAAAAACCAAAATTATAATTTGCCTGTGATTCCGGCTTTAGAATTTGGGACTTTAAAAGTACCGCAAAATCAATTATTGGTACTGGGATTAGCTATTTTGGCGATTTTATCGCTACACTACTTGCTACAAAATACGAAAATTGGTAAGGCAATGCGGGCAGTAGCTGATGATTTAGATTTAGCTAGAGTATCTGGTATTAATGTTGATAGGGTAATTTTGTGGACTTGGGTAATTGCTGGGACATTCACTTCTTTAGGTGGGAGTATGTACGGGCTAATTACAGCAGTGCGTCCAAATATGGGTTGGTTTTTAATTTTACCTTTGTTTGCTTCAGTGATTTTGGGAGGAATTGGCAATCCTTATGGAGCGATCGCCGCCGCCTTTATTATTGGTATTGCCCAAGAAGTTAGCACCCCCTGGCTAGGTTCACAGTACAAGCAAGGTATAGCTCTACTAATCATGATTGTGGTGCTGCTTATTCGTCCCAAAGGTTTATTTAAAGGCACGATTTAAACAGCACCGATCTAGTTCTAACTATTCAATGATGTGGAAGTAGTAAGCTGCTACCAAAAAGTTAATAGCCAAAAGTAACAACGCCCAGCCAGTACGGAAAGCGTAGGAAGGTTTAGCAGCAGGTTTGCCTTTAGCAGTCATAAGCGGTTCTCCTAATTTAGTGACTTTTTAAGAAATAGCAAACTCACGCGCCAATTTTGCAAATTCTTTAAAAATATTTTTGTAAAGTTGGTTAGTTGTCAGTTGTCAGTTGTCAGTTGTCAGTTGTCCGTTGTCCGTTGTCCGTTGTCCGTTGTCATCAGTAAAATTCCTCTCCCCTACTCCCCCTACTCCCCCTACTC
>NZ_JADEWA010000522.1:0-3597 GCF_015207865.1 Dolichospermum sp. LEGE 00246 | reverse complement strand
AGACAGTTTCATATTGAAGATTAATAAATTATTTAATCAATTAAAAATTAAAACTGCTTCTCGCCATTTTTGCACTGAGTTAATTATATAAATGCGATTGATATATTGTAACTGTTCCACTGCAATAATTTCTTCTCTGATTTTTCCTTTTTCAAGTAAATCAGCGCGAAAAGTACCTGCTAACAAACCGCATTTTACCGAAGGTGTCAATAATTCTCCATTCAACTCTACCACAATATTACCAATACAACTTTCTGTGATTTCACCTCTTTCATTCCATAGTAAAACATCATCACAATCAGGAAAAGCAGCTTTCGCTGTTTCATAAACTTGGCGATTAGTCGTTTTATGATACAAAAATGGATTATTAGAGTCAATGGCTGTGCAACACATACTTAGTTTAACAAATTCCTGATTATTCACAGGAGATAAAGGTATAGTTTGATATGTAATATCACCATAATAATCTAATAACAACCGCACTTTATAAGCCTGACTTAAAAATGTTTTTGTTAATTCATCAAGTTGTTTTTTCAGACTATTGATATCAACATTAAAATTAAAGTAAATTGCTGAAGACTGCAACCGTTGTAAATGATAATCTAAAACAAAATAACCATGATTGGGTTGCCATAATATCGTTTCTAAAAGTGAAAAATCTGGTTGATTTAATGTGAGAACCTGGGCTTTAATTTGACATTCTTGATATTCATCACTACTTACAGAATCCCAAACAATTCCTCCTCCGACTCCATACTCAGCTTGACTATTTTCCTTATCAATTAATACAGTCCGAATAGCCACATTAAATTGCGCTTGACGGTGGGGACTAATAAATCCAATACATCCAGTATAGATGCGGCGTGGTGTATTTTCCAACTTCTGAATAATTTGCATAGTCCGGGCTTTAGGTGCGCCAGTAATAGACGCGCAGGGAAACAACGCCCTCATAATTTCACTTAGGGAAGCTGTAGTTTTGGCTGTGACTGTGGATGTCATTTGCCAGACTGTGGGATATTTTTCAACATTGAATAAATGGGGAACTTTGACAGTATTAATATCAGCTATTCTTCCCATATCATTGCGAATCATATCCACAATCATCACATTTTCAGCGCGGTTTTTTTCAGAAAAATGTAGTTGATTAGCAATATTATGATCGGTTGCTAATGTTAAACCTCTAGCTGCTGTTCCTTTCATGGGACGAGAGGTTAAATTATTACCATCAAGATCAAAAAATAGTTCGGGGGAAGCGGAACAAATAGCAAAGTTATCAATGTCAACATAAGCACCATAGTCGGCGTTTTGCGCTTGCACTAATTTGAGAAATAATTCCCAAGTATCGCCATTAAAGGGTGCATTTAGTCGTAAGGTATAATTAACTTGATATGTTTCCCCCAAAGCAATATATTCTTTGATTTTACTAATGGCTTGATGATATTCGGCTTCACTAACTGAAGGTTTCCAATTGAGTTGATATTCTGTTGGTAAGGTTGGTTTTGGTAATTCAATAATTTCTGGTTTTTTATATAATCCAAACCAAAGTAGGGGAAATGAACTAGAAGAATGGGTTTCTAGTACGGAATCAAAAGCGGTGGAAGCTTCATAACTAATGAAACCTGCCGCATACATTTGATGTTTGGCGATTAAATCATTTACAAGTTGCAATTTAGGAACAACTTGATCAATACTATCAGCTTTGATAATTTCATCGGGATTTTGAAAACAAAGCCAATGCTTGAATTTAGCATCATGAATTACTAATTTATTTTTCATCGGCGTTTCCACCAAATAATAAATCCTGTGGTTAATCCAATTAAAGGTAATATAAACACAGCAATTATTGTTAACCAGTTAGCTTGAAGGGTTGATATAACAATGCGGCGATTTTTCGGTTCTTTAGGACGAATTGAGAGAAGTTGTTGATCTTGTTGACTTAGCCAACTAACTGAGTTTAAAAATACATCTCCATTTAATTGTTGTTCAAATAAACCATCAACGGCAAAATTTGAGTTTCCAAATACTACTAATCTGGATTCTTTAGCAGTAGGTTGAGAATTTATGGAAGTTGGAATTGGTGAAGTTGTGGAAGTTGGTGTTGGTGAAGTTGTAGAAGTTGGTGTTGGTGAAGTTGTGGAAGTTGGTGTTGGTGAAGTTGTGGGAATTGGTGTTGGTGAAGTTGTGGGAATTGGTGTTGGTGAAGTTGTGGGAATTGGTGTTGGTGAAGTTGTGGGAATTGGTGTTGGTGAAGTTGTGGGAATTGGTGTTGGTGAAGTTGTGGAAGTTGGTGTTGGTGAAGTTGTGGGAATTGCATTTGATAACTTTCTAGTTAATGCTACTCCTAAAGTTAAAGGTCCTTTTAAATCTTGACCTTCATTAAACTCTAATTTTTCACTTTTTTGATCACTTTCTGCCCAACTGTTGGGATAGGGTTTAGTTTTTAATAAAGCCATAGACTCGATACCCGAAACAGGATCAATTTCCAAAGGACGAGTTAAGGGATATACAGAAATATTTTTAGCAAAATCTTTAGTAATAGGATGTTGTCCATATTCTGTCACCAGAATAGCAGCGGGTCCTAGTTGTAAATTTGCGCCAGAAGTATCAATAGCCAAACGATTATCTAAGCGTACACCCCAATCTTTTAAAATAGTGTCTATTTTCGGGTTAGTATTGGGGTCAATCATCAATAATAAGTTACCACCACGATTGAGATAACTTTGTAAAGCTGTAACTTCCCCTATCAATAATTCTTGTTTAGGTCCAGCGACAACTATAACAGTAGCATCATCAGGAACTTGCGGCTGTTCTGCTAAATTTAAAGCTGATGTGGTAAAGTTTTTATCGGTTAATGCTTTAATTGCTTGGGAAATTGCCCCTTTACTAGCTGTAAGTGGATGTTCACCATGACCTTGAAGAAAGTAAACTTTAGCAGTTGTGGAACTGGTAATTTGTTGTAACCGATTAGTTAATTTTATTTCTGATAAACGTTCATTTTCATTAATTATCTGGACTAATTGCCGTTTGTTTTGAAATTCCAGATAAACTTCGCCATAATCTTTGATACCAAATTTTTCGGCCATTCCTGGCTTTAATTGAGGGTCAATATACTCAAATTTAAATTTATTACTTTGACGATGATAGTTATCTAGTAATTCTCGATCTTGGAGATTTTGGTCTTTACTAAATAACCAAACTTTTATGGTTTCTGGTAAGTTACTGACTAATTCTCTTGATTGAGGGGATAGGGTAAATAATTGACTATCTGTTAAATCTAGGCGCAGGTGATAGCGAATACCTAAAAAGTTAATTAATCCTAAGATAACTAATACTGATAAGGTGGCGACAAGGGCGTTAGTACCAGATTGGGTGGAACGTTTTTGCCACCATTTACTTTGCTGGCTTTGGATTATTATCCAGAGTCCACAAATTATTAAACCTAGTATTGTTAATAATAAAGGGATTATTCCCCATTTTTCTGATATTAAACCAATGGTTAAGCCGGAAGTTAAAAAGAATGGTCCTAGCCAAAATACAAGTTGCCAAAGTTTATTTTTATTCATTCTTTATAGTAGGGAGTCGGGGGAGTAGGGGGAG
>NZ_JADEWA010000521.1:0-3601 GCF_015207865.1 Dolichospermum sp. LEGE 00246 | reverse complement strand
ATAATTGGCAAAGGACAATGATTATAATTATCATCAGTTTCTATGATCGAATTTTCAATCAAAAAATTGCTTAAATCATCACTACTATCTGTTAATTTTGAAATGGTTTCTTTAGCATAATTATCAATTTCTTTCGTGTATATTTCCAATTGAGTTTTATCTCTCTTTTTACAAATTTTCCAGTCCAACTTATTCTGTGAGTCAACTTTAACAAGAGTAGATATTGAAACTGTATTTGAATTGATGTTAATATCATCATCTTTTAGATCAAATTTATCCCCTGATCTTAATTGATATACATATTGAGATAAAAATATAGCAATACTATCTAAAATAGATGATTTACCTGAACCATTGACTCCAATAAACACAGCCAAATCAGAGGGAAGCGTTAATTTAAGTTCTCGAAAACCTCGAAAGTTTTGTAAATGTAATTCTTCAATACGCATATTTATAAATTGAATATAATTGTAAATTAAAACCGCCAACAAGATGATATTTTTATCTTATCAAAAATTTCCGATTTAATAAAATCAGGACTTATGTAAAATATCTCTCAAACCCTCATTTCTCTGTGACCTCTGTGCCTCTGCGGTTCATTCATCTTTAAATTATTTAATAATTACCTAATATCCATTTTCTGTAATCACCCTATCTAAAGGCTTATCCCAACTATCAACAGGTAATTGAGATAAATAAGCAAAATCAAAAACTACTCCTATAGTCGCTTTCGTCTCCCAACCGGGAGAATTTAACAAACGGTCATAATATCCACCACCATAACCTAAGCGGTATCCTTGGACATCACAACCCACACAGGGGACAATAATTAAATCTACTTCTTCCATCTCTATTATCGGTGCTTCGTGGTGAGGTTCAGTAATCCCATAAGCGCCGATATTAATTGTGTCATCAGGTTGCCAATAATGCCAAACTAGAGATTTATCAACACAACGGGGAAAACCCCAACGTTTATTAATGTTAGTATATAGCGAGCTAATATCAGGTTCTTGGCGAAAGCTAAAAAAAGCCAGAATTGTATTTGCTTGATTAAATATAACTGAGTTTTGAATGTTGGTAGTGAGGCGATCGCTTTTTCCCCGCCATTCTAATAATGTCATAGACTGACGTTTTTGGAGTAAAACCCGTCGCAATTCCTTTTTAGTTAGTTGTGACAATTTTGGATTTTAGATTTTAGATTTCCCTCGTTCCCATACTCTGCCTTCTATGTATACTAGAGTCAGAGACTCTATGAAGCATTCCCAGTCGGAGACTGGGAACGAGATACTCTTATGTAGCGGTTTTCCGCCACCAGTCAATAGTATTTTTCAGGCCTTCTCTAAATTCTACCTCAGCAGTAAAACCAAAAGCCTGTTTTGCTCTTTCCGTATCCAAACAACGTCGGGGTTGACCATTGGGTTTGTCGGTTTCCCACACAAGTTCACCCTCATACTCCATTAATTCGCAAATTAGGGTAATTAAGTCTTTAATGGATATCTCGTAACCAGTTCCTAAATTGACGGGTTCAGCATCATTATAAAACTGAGTTCCCATGACTATTCCCCGTGCTGCGTCTGTAGAATACAAAAACTCACGGGTAGGAGAACCATCACCCCAAACAGGAAGTTGCTTTTCTCCCCTAGTTTGGGCTTCTTGCACTTTGCGAATCAAAGCCGGAATAACATGAGAACTGCTGGGGTTGAAGTTGTCTTCGGGTCCATACAAGTTTACAGGTAACAGGTAAATACCATTAAACCCATACTGGTGACGATAGGATTGCAATTGTACCAACAGGGCTTTTTTCGCAATTCCATAGGGGGCGTTAGTTTCTTCTGGATAACCATTCCAGATGTCATCTTCTTTAAATGGTACAGGGGTAAATTTAGGATAAGCGCAAATAGTTCCTACACAGACAAACTTTTCTATCCCCTGTTGATAAGCTGCATGGATTAACTGAGTCCCCATGATCAAGTTATCATAAAATAACTCACCGGGTTTTTCTCTATTTAAACCAATCCCCCCCACATGAGCGGCTAAGTGAATGATAATATCCTGTTGGTCTGCTGCCCGTTGACAATTTTCCCATACCCGTAGATCACAATCGTGCGATCGCGTTACAGTAATTTTCTCACGATTAGCGCCATGCTGATACAATTGATCTATTACTTGACGACCGAGAAAACCCGCCCCACCAGTGACAAGAATTCGTTTATTTTCTAATTCTAAGGCTGTCATATTATTATCCTTGATCGGAATTAAAAGTGCAGAGATCCCAATTCTTGACGGGTAGTAGCAATATCTTGAATTTGTTTTCCACCATTCCCATTGGAGGAAGTACAACCCACAGCTTGTAAATCAGCTTCCACCATTAACGCAACCAGTTCTTTAAATGTTACCGATGGTTGCCAGCCTAATTTCTGCTGGGCTTTAGTGGGATCACCAATTAGTAAATCCACTTCAGCAGGACGTAAATAGCGTTGATCAAACTCTACGTATTTTTGCCAATCGAGATTAACATAACTAAATGCTAACTCCAGAAACTCCTTCACTGAATGGGTTTCACCTGTAGCCACCACATAATCATCCGGTTGCTCTTGCTGCAACATCAACCACATAGCTTTGACGTAATCTTTCGCATAGCCCCAATCTCTCTTGGAGTCTAAATTACCCATGTAGATATTTTTTTGTTTACCAGCAACAATGCGGGCTACTGCTCTAGTAATTTTCCGAGTAACAAATGTTTCTCCCCGTCTTGGAGATTCATGATTAAAAAGAATACCGTTACAAGCAAATAAATTGTAAGATTCGCGGTAATTGATGGTTTGCCAGTGAGCGTACACCTTAGCACAAGCGTAGGGACTGCGGGGATAAAAAGGTGTGGTTTCACTTTGAGGAACTGCTTGCACCAAACCATACATTTCCGAAGAACCAGCTTGATAGAAACGGACTTCAATCCCAGTCCGATGTTGGTAGTCGCGGATTGCTTCTAATAACCGTAATGTCCCCATACCTACAGCGTCTACTGTATATTCAGGTGAGTCAAAACTTACCCTAACGTGGGATTGAGCGCCTAAGTTATAAATTTCTGTAGGTTTAACTTCTTCTAAAATCCGCCGTAGAGTTGTTCCGTCTGTCAAATCACCATAGTGGAGAAATAGCCTTGCGCCCTCGTTATGAGGATCTTCATACATATGATCAATTCTGTCTGTGTTAAAGGTGGAAGTACGGCGAATAATTCCGTGTACTTCATAACCTTGTTCTAGTAAAAGTTCGGTTAAATAAGAACCATCTTGACCAGTAATACCAGTAATTAAAGCTCGTTTTCTTTGTGTCATGCTTGGTGATGCCTTGTTGTTTTTAGTTGAAGATTACAAACAGTCTGATATAAATTAGCATTTAAGTGATATAACTGCCCAATAGTCAGGCTGCAAATATTTAGTAGCTATTAAATCAGGTTCAACAAATATTTTGGTTAAAAAACAATTTAACAAATAATTATAGGTTTATGTCAATTAAGTAGGTGGGCGTTAGAAATTGTCGTTGGGGCAAGGGAAACAGAAAAAATCCCTAAACCTCCCCTTTACAAGGGGAGGGTTAGGGA
>NZ_JADEWA010000520.1:0-3610 GCF_015207865.1 Dolichospermum sp. LEGE 00246 | reverse complement strand
ATTATATTCTTTTACCATAAAATATTACTATTTTGGAGATGTCTATTTGGAGGAGGAAAATCAAATGCCTTTTATTAGTCCAACAGAAGAATTAGCAATGGAACGCGGTGAATTAAAAGGTGAACAACAAATAATTATCCGCCAACTAAATCGGCGAATTGGTGAAATTGAATCATCATTCATTGAGACAATTCGGACATTGACAATTGAGCAGTTAGAATTACTTGGTGAAGTGCTCTTGGATTTCTCCTCTATCACTGATTTAGAACAATGGTTAGAAAGTAACTCAGAGTTTTAGAAAACAAAACCCCACTTTCATTAACTACTGTGGGGTCAAACAACTTTCCAGAAGCCGAGATTCTTGGGAGAAATTAAATATTGAACTGGACTGCACTCTCGTCTCAAGATATGTCAAAAAAATGAACTTCTTACTCTCTGCGCCTGGAGCGTCTCTGCGTGAAATGCGTGAAATAAAATCATACTCTTAATCAGCAACGCCCATATTTTCAATTAGTCCGCAACAAAATTTCACATAGTCTGCGACATTTTCACTTTGTCCGCGAACCGACAACGGAGTTTGAGAAATTCTTAGAGGAAACTTCAGACTATAATTGATATCAAAACTGATATCGCCATGAATAACAAGACCCCACCCAGTGAAATGATCCGCGTGCCGACTGTACTAATTCCGGTAGTACGGCAACTAGCCAAAATCCACCGCGACGGTCACACAACGGCGTTACTGCAAGGATTACAGGAATTGATAGCGCAGTTCGATAGCAGTGTAAAACTGGAAGCAACTAACGAATTACAGCAGGTGGAGGAGAAGCTGGGGGAACTGGAAACCCATCTTTGCCAACAAGATCAACTGGTGGCCACTAAATTGGAAGTGCTTGGTAAACAGTTGGAAAAGATTGAAAAAGCAATAGCTTCTGGCAAATACGGTGGTGGTAATTCTAGACCCCGGCGGTCAGGGTATCCCTACCAGTATCAACAAGCAGTAGAAATCAAAGAATTTGCTCCTGAGAACTTAGCGCAACGGTTGGGGGTGACACAGCAGAGTTTAACTACAGAACGGGAAACCAAAACTGAAAAAGAATTTATCAGTTGGTCCAGGAATCGAGATCCCAGTAGTTTAGGATGGAAATTTCAAGATGGGTTGTATTATCCAATCAAACAGTAGAATTAACGACGTTTGGGAATACTAAGAAATTGTACCGCTTGCCGTTTGGTTTCTTCACCCCGACGGTCATATCTAGCAGTTTGGTCAGTGGTGGCATGACCTACTAATTTCTGTACAGTCACAATATCAACACCAGAATCTAATAAATCAGAAATAAAAGTTCTGCGGAAATCATGTGGTGAAAATTCACTAACCCCAGCTTCTTTACCTCGTTTCTCCAAAATCAATAATACTGCCTGAGAAGAAAGTTGTCGTAGAGTAACCACACCTGCCTTATTAATATGACAAAATAATGCCCCCGCTTCTGGTCCCCTCACTTTTAACCAATCTTTCACCACCGTCACCGCCCCATCTGGTAAATAAACAGTGCGGTCTTTACTACCCTTACCACTGAGGATTTTGAGACTACCAGCCTTAAAATCACTCAAGTTTAAATTCACAACTTCCCCCCGACGTAAACCTGCACCTCTAAGAATTGCTATTAATGCCGCATCTCTATAACCAATGGGAGTTGGATCAGCAAAACATACTTGCATTAGGGCATCAATTTCACCCTCTGATAGACACCGACCCTTGAGTTCCCTCCCAGATTTAATACAGGGAATATCAACAGCCCTAGCGAAATCGTTGGCATCCATCAGTTCCAAACGCACAGTTTCTTTGAGTACCCGACGTAAAGCACTAAGCATTTTGTTGGCAGTTGCCGGGGCATATTTTTCCATCAAAATCACCCTCACAGCAGCGGTGTGTTTGTAGCGGAGTTTAGACCAGTCCAGGGTCAGAGCATCGCAAGTGTTAGCAGTTATGATGTTGGCGATCGCATTCAGGGCTTGTTCCATAGTCCGCCGAGAACCCGCACCCAAAGAAGCAAGGTAAACAGCGGCGGGGTGTTCAGTTAGGGGTACAGGAGCAGTCAAGGATAAAGAGACAGAATTTATTTCACCGATATCGGTAGAGTCAGCCATTACTTATGGGAAGATGTGTTCTTACTACCTATATTCTCATAACTAATTTAACAATTATTCTAGGTTTTTCCTAGCCTACAGGTTTCCTCTAAGAAAATGTGCCAGTGTTTTCCTTATTTCTTTTCCTCTAAGAAAATTTGGCAGTGGTTTTCCCATAAATCCACCGAGTCTAGCGTTCCTGTTACCAAGGGCAAGATAGCCTGAAAGTATTACCAATAAAGGTTTTCAGTTGCCACCCTGCCAAACCGGTAGAAATGTACGCGCTTGGCTGAAACCTAGACACAGCAAGAGTTTCCAGACCATCTTGCAGGTTTTTACAAGTATCTCGGTTTGCTACCAACTAGATAGGTTTATTTCGCTCCTCTAGGTGCTTATTTAAGGAACTCTCTTCCATTTCCTCAAGTTCAGTTACTAATTTTTCAGCACGTTCAACAGCGGAAAATAGTTCAGCCTGTGATATTTCACCGTATTTGTATCGAAGGGTGGCAAGATTGAGGATTCTTGCGGCTTTTACACATTTTTTATACCTAGAGTTTGGATCAACGAATCCCATTATGCCAAAGCACAACCCTGATCCTAGTGCAGATCCTCGCGATACTTCACTGCCTCCAAATCCTGAAGTAGCTACTAGTGAAAATATCAAACCTAGAACTCCAACTAGATAATGAAGTGTACGAGCAGTCCGAAAGTATGAGACGTAGAGTTTATTAAGGTCTTCAACTTCTTTGGGTACTATAAACGGTTCCTGACCAGATTTAGAAGTCAAATTTCTCTCCATGTATTTTAAATTGCATCCGAATTTTACCACTTCGGTCAAATTCTCCCACCTTGGGTTTTTTTGTATAAACCCTCGAAAAGGGGGAATAGGGAAAATGTAGACTCATGACTTGATAAACAGATGGATAATAAAGGTCTAAGGAGTAATGAGATATATATCTGCCACTTTTCAGCCATTAAACTCTCAATTCTTCTTTTCGAGGGGTTATGTAAACAACCCCAACTATCAGTAGGTTTAAAAATAAGTAGAGTTGGGATGCTTGTAAATGCAACAATACTCAATGCTGCAAGCAAACCACTCAAAATTTCCCCCAAGAAAATTTAACGATTCTCAAACCCTGACAAATCAAACAACGACAATTGCCCCACAGAAATATTACCCTTACCACCACGATGATAACTAAGATGACATTTTGGACATAAAGCTACTAGATTCTCTGGTCTATTGTCTGATGGATCACGATTCCAGTGATGAACTTGTAGATATGTACGGGATTCCTTTGGTTGATCTGGAGGTAAAAGGCGATTACATTTCTGACAACACCAATTAGTTTTTTCCTTGATGGTTTTGGCTAGTTCTTTCCAGTATTTTGGGTATCCCATGATAACTGTTGAATCTTAATATCAGCACTTTACTATTATTAAATAATAACATTTTTGTTGATAAATGTACCTGTCTCTTATA
>NZ_JADEWA010000060.1:0-17931 GCF_015207865.1 Dolichospermum sp. LEGE 00246 | reverse complement strand
GTTATTAATCCGATTTTATTTGAAATCAAAAAAGAAGTTTATTGGCTTCCAGAAGCAGGAAAACCTTTACCATTTCCAAGATATGAAGATCCAGAAGGTAATTTTGGTTTTATGGAAATGATCAACTTTATCCCATACCCAAAAGAATATTAGATGTTGTTTGTAAAGACTATAGTGCTAATACTTTATATTCTACAGATACCCCTGAATATGAAATTGGTGATGCTTCAGTTAAAAGAGTTATATTAGCTTTAGAAAAGTTAGAAAATATTACAGCTTATCCCACAGGTGAAAATAGTATTGCTGATATTAAATTCAAATGGGATTTAATTGTTAAAGTCAATGACAAAAATTATCCATTACAAATTAAATCTAGTGAACTACAAGCTATAGAAGATTGGCAAATTTACAAGGAATTATGGACAGATAGACAAATTCCATTTCTTCCTGCTATTGTTTGGACAAATTTTGCTTCATCAATAGATGCAATGGCAAAGCAGTTTTCTCAATTATTTGATGTGGAGTTTAAAAAAGAATTACCCATAGTTAATAATAACATCAATAGTCAAATAGTTAGAAATAAAGATCAGTTACCGCAAAATGTTGATCAAGTTGGAACTGGAAAGAAAGCACATACATCTTTACAGAAAGCATTGTATGAAGCTGCGGGGAGAGGAACTTGGAATAAAGAAGTTGAAGATTTATTGCAGGAAATTGTTGATAGAGGAAAAAACCCAGTTTATCAGTTAATTAATCATTGTCGCACGATTGCGAAAGCGCGAACTATGCAAGCTGAAACATTGAAAAATCAAGAACAGAATCTACAAGAATAAAAATATTGATGTATTTCTAATTTTTTATTCAATGTCTTCTAATTGCTGTCTTGTAATATCACTTAAAATACCACCATGAAAGTGATACTGTTCTACAGGGAATAGCTCTAAAACATCTGGTTCTGGGTATTTTTGCAAAACTTTATAACACCAATAAAATAAAGTTCGCAGTGATGCACAAGTATCAGAACGAGATAGAATATGTTCAACTCTCAAATGTTTGATTATTTTACCTCCATCTTCTTTTTCGTCAAACCCACGATGTAATGATTTTAACTGATTTTTCGGGTGAGGAATAGTTTCAACATCTTCAAGATAATCTGTTAAAGAAGTGCCTAAAACTGTATTGATAGCTTGTGCATCAGCAAAGTAATAAGCTTCAATCATATTAACCAGAAAATGAAAGGAAGCACGATGTTTTTGATTTTTTAAAATGGTATCTAAAGCATTTTGATATCGTAGAAAAATTTGTTCTGCTTGAGCTACTCTATCATTTTCTAAATCATCTACTAATAATACATATCTACATGGGTTCTCAGACAGATACTCTCTGGCTGGAAATCCAATTTTTTCAGCATCTTTATCAGGTATGATCTTACCCATTCCAACCATTTTTAAATTCTTTTTTTTGGAAGTTATAGGGTTAAGTTGTCCAATACGATGTATAACTTTAAATGTACATATACCAGTTTCCATCAAAGTTTTAAATAAATCTTGTAGATGCTGTTCTTCAGTTTCCCCTGTTACAAATAATCCAAATTCAAAAAAATAGCATGGTTGGTTGCTATTTATATTTTCTTGATTCATTATTTTAACTCCTCAGTAAAAGCTTTACTTTGAGGTGCTATAGCTTCAGCCATATACAAAGAACCTGTGGCATAATCTTCTAATAAATCTTGTATTTCCTCTATTTCGCTAACCCGTTTCATCATAGTTTGACCATTTTTATCAAGTTCCATTGCCCATATATTTTCTGGTGCAAACTGACTAATGAGTACAGGAGAATGGGTTGATACAAAAACCTGTTTATTCCATTTTTCGGTAGCGAGTTTCACAGCTTTTGCTAACACTGCTAACGCCCAAGGATGTAAAGATATATCAGGTTCGTCTAATAAAATTAATGAATAACCATTAGGCTTTTCAGAAAATAAAGCAGTCAGATTAATTAACATTTGAAGATGTCCATCGGATACTCCTGATGCTTGTATTGGTTTACGTCTTTTTTTATCTAAAAAATTAGCATAGACCACATTTCTTCCAGTTTGTTCAAAATACAAACCATCAAAACCAGGGAAACTTTCTTTCATAAAATTCATGATAGTATCGTATCTTTCATCAATCACTCGTCTATCATGCAAATTTCTCAAAACAGACCATAAATTTTCACATCTATCTTGTAATCTATCACCCGCTTCTGATTCTGAACCTGCTCTTCTGAGACTAAATAAAGAAGCACCTCGTAAATGATAGGAACGAGCAGCACGCAACAATCTATCTAACTCTAATGCAGTTATATCACTTGTCCCAAAAGCTACGTAGCTAGTGAGGGCTAGTTTCTCCGGTTCTCTGAGAGTGATAGTAGTTTTATCTTGTCCCATGCCAAGATGATAAAATGTGGCTTTATCACTACCTATAGTTCTATCAATTAGTAATTCATTATTATTTTTTCTAACTAATTTTTCACCAACAAAAGGTTCTATTCTCCCAGCAGATAAACCAAATAAAACCTCATATTTAGTTGATTCATCTTCTATGGAAATTAATATATTATCAGTTGTATTTGCTCCATCCCACAGAATACCAATACCATGATCTCTAAAAGAAGCAGCAGAATCAACACCTCTAATTGCACAATCTCTAATGAACCATATTGTATCTAAAAATGTTGATTTTCCTGCTCCATTAGGACCAAAAAGAATGTTTAAACTACTAGGTGTAATATGAATATCCGCAAGGGAGCGAAAATTTTTGATGTGTAAATGATTTAGTTTATTAGGCATTAACAATACCATTACCATTTATTAACGCGTTAATTTTATCATAGATTACGGCAGCATTTCTTATATATCTCTTTCAATGTGAGCAAAAGAGAGAATTTTGGTTTTCATGCCAATCTCCTATAATTGATCGGATAACCTGCACACCTACATTTAGGCATGAAACTGTGACCGAAACTGGAAAATACAAAGATACCGTCAACTTACCCAAGACTAACTTCGATATGCGGGCAAACGCAATCAAGCGCGAACCCGAAATCCAAAAATTCTGGGAAGAAAACAACATTTATTCTCAACTGGCACAAAACAATCCTGGCGAATTATTTATACTGCACGATGGTCCTCCCTATGCTAACGGTCAGTTGCATATTGGTCATGCTTTAAATAAGATTCTCAAAGATATTATTAACCGCTACCATTTGCTCCAAGGTCGTAAAATTCGCTACGTTCCTGGCTGGGATTGTCACGGATTGCCCATTGAGTTGAAAGTTCTGCAAAATATGAAACAGGCAGAACGGCAAAATCTCACTCCTTTGCAATTGCGTCAAAAAGCCAAAGAGTTCGCACTAAAAACCGTAGACGAACAAAGAGAAAGCTTTAAACGCTATGGGATTTGGGGTGATTGGGAAAATCCTTATTTAACCTTAAAACCAGAATACGAAGCCGCGCAAATTGGCGTTTTTGGGGAAATGTTCCTCAAAGGTTATATCTATCGCGGTTTAAAGCCAGTGCATTGGAGTCCTAGTTCTAAAACCGCTTTAGCAGAAGCTGAGTTAGAATATCCTGAAGGTCACGTTTCTCGCAGTATTTACGCCGCTTTTCCGGTGGTGAAGGTTGCCGAAGGGTTAAAAGCTAGTTTGGATGCTTTCTTGCCTGATTTGGGCGTAGCTGTGTGGACTACTACACCCTGGACTATTCCCGGTAATTTGGCTGTAGCTGTTAACGCAGATTTGAATTATGCTTTAGTTTCAACTAGACAGGAATTTGCGAAACAGGACGTTGAAAATAGAGCTAGAGAAATTTGGGAAGCAAAAGGCAGACCGCAGCAGGATAAATTTGGTCAAGACGCTGACTATTTGCAAGCTTTACTAGAACTAGAACACGGACTTACAAAACAAGACGTTAAAAACAGAGCTAGAGAAATTTGGGAAGCAAAAGGCAGACCACAGCAGGATAAACTTGGTCAAGATGCTGACTATATGCAAGCTTTGCTAGAACTAGAACGCGGATTTACAAAACAAGAGGTTGAAAATAGAGCTAGAGAAATTTGGGAAGCAAAAGGCAAACCCCAGCAGGATAAACTTGGTCAAGATGCTGACTATATGCAAGCTTTGCGACAACTAGCAACAGGGGGACAACGAAAACAACTTCCCAAATATCTCATTGTTGCGGCTGAGTTGGTGGAAGGTTTAGCTGCTAAGTTGAATATGCAGTTAACGGTAAAAGCTAAATTCTCTGGTCAGGATTTGGAACATACTACTTATCGTCATCCTCTTTTTGACCGTGAAAGTCCGGTGGTGGTTGGTGGTGATTATATCACTACTGAGTCGGGGACTGGGTTGGTTCATACTGCTCCTGGTCATGGTCAAGAAGACTACATTGTTGGTCAGCGTTACGGTTTGCCGATTCTTGCCCCTGTTGATGATAGTGGGAATTTTACGGATGAGGCTGGTAAGTTTTCTGGCTTGAATGTTTTGGGTGATGGGAATCAAGCGATTATTGACGCTTTGCATGAAGCTGGTTCTCTGTTGAAGGAGGAAGCTTATCCTCACAAGTATCCTTATGATTGGAGAACGAAGAAACCGACGATTTTCCGCGCTACTGAACAATGGTTTGCTTCTGTGGCAGGATTTAGGGAGGAGGCTTTAAAGGCTATTTCATCTGTGCGTTGGATTCCCGCGCAAGGTGAAAACCGCATCACGCCGATGATAGCAGAAAGATCCGATTGGTGTATTTCTCGTCAACGTTCTTGGGGTGTGCCGATTCCCGTGTTTTATGATGAAGCGACTGGGGAAGTTTTGCTGAATGCGGACACGATTAACCACGTTCAAGCTATCATTGCCGAAAAGGGTTCTGATGCTTGGTGGGAGTTGTCGGTAGAGGAGTTGTTACCGGAAACATATCGCCATAATGGCAAGACTTACCGCCGAGGTACAGATACAATGGATGTCTGGTTTGATTCTGGTTCTTCTTGGGCGGCAGTAGCGAAGCAAAGACCGGAGTTACGCTATCCTGCTGATATGTATTTGGAAGGTTCTGACCAACATCGCGGTTGGTTTCAATCATCTTTGTTAACCAGTGTGGCGGTTAATGGCATTGCACCTTATAAAACTGTGTTAACTCATGGTTTCGTCTTGGATGAAAATGGACGAAAAATGAGCAAATCTGTGGGGAATGTGGTAGACCCTCAATTGATGATTCAAGGTGGGACTAACCAAAAACAACAACCTGCTTATGGTGCGGATGTTTTGCGGTTGTGGGTTTCTTCGGTTGATTATTCTGGTGATGTCCGGTTGGGTGGTAACATCATCAAGCAATTAGCTGATGTCAGAAATAAGATTCGCAACACAGCGCGGTTTTTATTGGGGAGTTTGCATGATTTTGATCCTCAGAAGGATGCTGTAGCTTTTGATGATTTACCAGATTTGGATAAGTATATGTTACACCGCATTCGTGAGGTGTTTAATGAGGTGACGGACGCTTTTGATAGTTTCCAGTTTTTCCGCTTTTTCCAAACTGTGCAGAATTTCTGTGTTGTGGATTTGTCGAACTTTTATTTAGATGTTGCGAAGGATAGATTATATATCAGTTCGGCTGATGCTTTCCGTCGTCGTAGTTGTCAAACGGTGTTGCAAATTGCTTTGGAGAATTTAGCCAGAGCGATCGCCCCTGTTTTGTGTCATACTGCGGAGGATATCTGGCAATTTATCCCCTACGAAACACAATATAAATCAGTGTTTCAAGCTGGTTGGGTGCAAGTGGATGATAAATGGGATAATCCTGAATTAGCGGAATTTTGGAAAACACTGCGCCGGATTCGTGGTGATGTTAATAAGGTTTTAGAACAAGCACGGACAGAAAAGTTAATTGGTTCTTCTCTAGAAGCTATTGCTTTGATTTATCTGAGTGATGAAAAATTATCCACTGCTATCGAACCTTTGAATGTTAGCGGTAATGGAATTGATGAATTACGGTATTTGTTCCTAACTTCCAGTGTGCAATTATTAGATACTCCTGACGCATTAAAAGGATTAAAAACTTTGCGGGTTCAAGGTGAGGATAATTGGGATATTGGCGTAGTCAATGCCGCAGATTACGAACATGATGGAAAATCATATCACAAATGCGATCGCTGTTGGAACTATTCTCCCCATGTGGGTGAATCAGCAGAACATCCATTATTGTGTGAACGCTGTATTCCCGCTTTAGCTGGAGAATTTTAAAATCATGTAAGGGTTTAGCAATGCTAAACCCCTACACGCAACAATGTTTTCCCTATCATACATAATCAGGACTTACGCACGAATCACGGAATATCTAACCACAGAGGCACAGAGGACACAGAGGAAAGAGGTTTTGAGGATATTTTGTGTAAGTCCTAATAATATGAAAACAAAAACTATGAAAACTCAAACAACTGTAGTTATAGAAACCTTACCAATGGTTTTGAAAATGCAACCAAATATTATTATAAGTGATGAGCAATTCTTTGAGTTTTGTCAATTAAACCGTGATTTAAGAATTGAACGTAATCAATTTGGAGATTTATTAATTATGTCACCTACAGATTTAGAAACAGGTGAACGTAATTTTAATTTAATTGGTGAATTAGGTATTTGGACAAAACAAAACGGTACAGGAGTAGGATTTGGTTCTAGTGGTGGTTTTACCTTACCTAATGGTGCAGTGCGTTCTCCCGACGCAGCTTGGATAAACCGCACAAAATGGGAAGCAATACCAGCAGAACAAAGGAAAAAATTTGCGCCTATTTGTCCTGAGTTTATTATTGAATTGCGTTCAGAAACTGATAATTTAAAGATTCTGCAAGAAAAGATGCAAGAATATATAGATAATGGTACACAATTAGGATGGTTAATTGATAGAAAACAATGGAAAGTATTTATTTATCGTCCCGGTCAAGCTGTGGAAGAATTAGATAATCCCCAAACATTAACTGGTGAGGATTTATTACCCGGATTTGTTTTAGATTTAAGTCAGATTTGGTAATCAATAAATGTGCTTCAATCTTTTTGACAAAAAATAGAACAAAAGTGTAATATTCAATGAATACCACAACTTTACCTCCTCACCTAACATTAAATATCAATTTAACAGATGAGGAATTTTTCCAACTCTGTCAAAATAACCGTGATTTGAGATTTGAACGCACAGCAGCAGGGGAATTAATAATTATGCCACCAACTGGTAGCGATACGGGAAATAGAAACTTTGATATTGCTGTGGAATTAGGAATTTGGAATAAACAAACAAAATTAGGTAAAGGTTTTGACTCTTCCACAGGTTTTAAACTACCAAATGGAAAAGATATTTCTCCTGATGTTGCTTGGATAAAAAAAGAACGTTGGGATAGTTTAACCCCACAACAACAGAATAAATTTGCTCCTATTGCACCTGATTTTGTCATTGAATTACGTTCTTCCAGCGACAATTTAAAACCATTACAAGAGAAAATGCAAGAATATATAGATAATGGCGTTAAATTAGCTTGGTTAATTGATAGAAAACAACGTAAAGTATTTATTTATCGTCCTGGTCAAGCTGTGGAAGAATTGGATAATCCTCAAACATTAACTGGTGAAGATTTATTACCCGGATTTATTTTAGATTTAAGTCTGATTTGGTAATAAATAAATTGGGTGTTGCTGAGTAAAAGTATGATTTTATTCCACGCAGAGGCGCAGAGAGTAAGAGTTTGAGAGATGGAATTTTCGACTTTCATACCCCAATTCACCAACGCCATAAATTGTATTCCAGCTTTAGCGAGAAAATTTTCACCACAAATTACAAATTAAAATTCTCTAGGAACGTTGCTTACAATGTCTCTATCCCAGTTTCCCTCTAATCTTGATTGGAAAGAATTTGGTTGAATCAAACCATGAGAACCGAGACGATGTTCTGGTAGGGCGATTTTTTTAGCTAGTTTTGCTAAAATCGGTTTCGGGACATTAGCAGTGTGACGTTGAGTTAATACAGGCATTTCTTGCCAACAACTGCGGCAAAACCAATAAGATTCAGTGCCACGAATATGGTGTAAGAGTGAATCGGAACAACAAGGGCATTGAGGCATAATAGTTTTAAGTCCTTCTTTGCAAGCGTTTGGCTAAATGTAGTCATGTAATGAATTGAGATAAAATAAAACTTCTTATGTACATTCCTGAATTTTAACTCTCAAGGATGGGGGGATTGTGAGAATATTTGCAAGAACAATATATTACGTAATATTTCGCTATATTGCCTCTATATTTATTTACATTCTAAACTAGAGTAATCTTAAATGGGTGAGACATCTGGTAGTAAATCCCGTCCCCTCCTCTATATCCTCGCAACATCTTTAAACTGTCCGTGCATAAACAGAATGGGTTCTGAATTAAATAACAGTAGCTATTTAAGGAATCTCAGAATATGTTGGAAATTAAACGCAACCAAGAAAATAGCCAAATTACACAAGAAGCTTTAGTATTACCCTTTAATGCCGTAGGAATTGCGGATATTCCCCTAGTAGGTGGTAAAAATGCCTCTTTAGGCGAAATGATTCAACAGCTAAGTTCTCAAGGGGTAAAAGTTCCCACGGGATTTGCGACTACGGCTTATGCTTATAGATACTTCATTACTGCGGCTGGGTTAGAGGCAAAACTGCGAAAGATTTTTGCAGATTTAGATGTCGAAGATATGGATAATTTGCAAGAATGTGGCAAAAAAGCCAGATCATTGATGCTAGAAACCCCATTTCCGCTAGAATTACAGGAAGCGATCGCTAAATCCTATCAAAATCTTTGTGAAGAATACGATATTAATACTGATGTAGCTGTTCGTTCTAGTGCTACAGCCGAAGACTTACCAGATGCTAGTTTTGCGGGACAACAGGAAACCTACCTGAATGTTCATGGCATCAAAGGTGTATTAGAATCTTGCCATAAATGCTTTGCCTCTATTTTCACAGACAGGGCAATTTCCTACCGACAAATAAGAGGTTTCGATCATTTTGAAGTAGCCTTATCAGTCGGTGTCCAAAAAATGGTACGTTCTGATTTAGCATCTTCTGGAGTCATGTTTTCCATTGACACAGAAACAGGGTTTCAAAATGCCGCTTTAATTACCGCTGCTTATGGTTTGGGTGAAAATATAGTCCAAGGTGCAGTTAACCCAGATGAATATTTAGTATTTAAACCAACTTTAAAAAAAGGATATAAACCCATTCTCCAAAAGCGGTTGGGAACAAAAGAAATTAAAATGGTTTATGATCTAGGCGGATCAAAATTAACCAAAAATATTTCCGTTCCTCAACTTGAACGGCATCAATTTGCCCTAAATGATCAAGAAATCCTCCAACTAGCGGAATGGACTTGTATCATTGAAGATCATTATTCCCAAGTTCGGGGAATATCCACCCCAATGGATATTGAATGGGCAAAAGATGGCATAACTGGTGAGTTATTTATCGTCCAAGCTAGACCAGAAACAGTTCAATCACAAAAATCAAAAACCGTTCTCAGAAGTTATCAACTCCAAGAAAAAAGTCAAGTTTTGTTAACAGGTCGCAGCGTTGGCGAAATGATCGGTCAAGGTAAAGCTAGAGTAATTCTAGATGTGCCGGAAATTCATCTCTTCCAAGCCGGAGAAGTGTTAGTTACTAACCGCACAGACCCCGACTGGGAACCGATTATGAAAAAAGCCAGTGCTATTGTCACTAACTCTGGTGGGAGGACTTGTCATGCATCAATTATTGCCAGAGAAATGGGTATTCCTGCTATTGTGGGTTGTGGAAATGCAACAGAAATATTACAAACAGGACAAGAGATTACTGTTAGCTGTGCCGAAGGGGAAACCGGTCAAGTTTACTCAGGTTTATTAAACTTTGAAATTCAAGAATTACCATTAGATAACTTACCCCGTACCCGCACCAAAATTATGATGAATGTGGGTAATCCTGAAGAAGCTTTAGGTTTGACAGCAATTCCTAATGATGGTGTTGGTTTAGCCAGAATGGAATTTATCATTGCTAACCATATTAAAGCCCATCCTTTAGCATTACTACATTTTAACGAATTAGAAGACGAACTTGCCAAATATAAAATTAGCGAATTAACGGCACAATATGAAGATAAAGCCGAATTCTTTATTGCTAAATTGGCGCAAGGTATCGGCACAATTGCCGCAGCATTTTATCCCAAACCTGTAATTGTCCGATTATCAGATTTCAAAAGTAATGAATATGCAAACCTCTTAGGTGGTAGACAATTTGAACCCAAAGAAGAAAATCCCATGCTTGGTTGGCGTGGTGCTTCCCGTTATTATGATCCTCGTTATCGTGAAGGTTTTGCCTTAGAATGTCAAGCCATGAAACGGGTACGAGAAGAAATGGGTTTAACCAATATGATTCTCATGGTTCCCTTTTGTCGCACTCCCGAAGAAGGAAAACGGGTATTAGAGGAAATGGCAAAAAATGGCTTAGTCAAAGGCGAAAATGGCTTAGAAGTTTACGTTATGTGCGAGTTACCAAGTAACGTTTTATTAGCTGATGAATTTAGCCAAGTCTTTGATGGGTTCTCCATTGGTTCTAATGATTTAACCCAATTAACATTAGGATTAGATCGAGATTCTGAATTAGTAGCCCATTTATTTGATGAACGCAACGAAGCTGTAAAACGAATAATTGCCAAAGCCATAACTACTGTTAAACAAAATGGTCGCAAAATTGGTATTTGTGGACAAGCACCCAGCGATTATCCAGAATTTGCCCGTTTCTTAGTTGAACAAGGTATAGATTCTATTAGTCTCAACCCTGATTCTGTGATTAAGACAATGTTAGAAATTGCGAAAGCAGAAAAAGGGGAATAGGTAATAGGTGAATCGAAAATCTGCGCTTTCTGTGTCTGAAGTGGGTTGAAAATAATTTATCTAACCACAGAGGCACAGAGGACACAGAGGAAGGAGGTTAGGAGAGAATTTTTCAACATTTTTATTTTCTTTGAAAGGGTTAGTTAACAGTAGGTAAAAAGTGAATTTAAATATCCGTTATAGTCCAATACAATTCAGTCAAGAATTTTTTCTTCTCTCTGTTACCTCTGTGGTTAGATAAAAAAAGATTTTTAAATTAGTGGAGTTGAATTTATTAATATGCAGTCTACTAATGTAGAGTTGGACTTATCTGATCCTTGTGTTTTGCTTACCACATTACAAGAACTTCGTCAATCTGTTGATGAGGAAGGAAAAGAAATATTTCAAAGGTGGAAAAAGCAAATTCACCGACAATCTTTTATTAATAGTAGTCTCAATCTTGCCTATTATCTGGCACTGAGAAGACACGATTTGCGACAACTGCAAGCGGCTTTAATGCCTTGGGGTTTGTCCTCATTGGGGAGGATAGAAGCTAAGGTTTTACCGACCTTAGATGCGGTGATTGCCACCTTACAGGCAGTTTGTGGCACAGATAATGATTCTGTAATTATACATCCACCTTTGGACGCATTTTTTGAAGGCGATCGCCTACTTCAACAAAATACCGAAGATTTATTTGGCAATACCCTCGATCACCGTCGTGTCAGAATTATGGTAACGTTACCAACTGAATCTGCTACCAATTACAAATTTCTACGAGATATCATTCGTCAAGGGACAAACTGTGTAAGAATTAATTGCGCCCATGATACCGCCGTTGAATGGTTAGCAATGATTAACAATGTCAAACAAGCAGAATTAGAATTAGGATCTGCTTGTAAAATTCTCATGGATTTAAGTGGTCCAAAAACCAGAATTAAATTTGCCATTGCCCCCAGCCCCAAACAACGAATATTTAAAGGTGAATCTCTCCTCCTCACCCATGAGTTACCCACGAATATTGATTCTGAATGTTTCCAAGTTAGTTGCACAATTCCCGAAGTATTAACAGAACTGAAAATTGGCACATTAGTTTGGATTGATGATGGGCGCATTGGTGCTTATGTCGAGTCAATTACATCCGAAGGAGTGTGGTTGAAAATCACCCATGCCCGTCTCAAAGGTGAGAAAATATCACCAGAGAAAGGCATTAATTTTCCTGACACTGACTTACATTTGAGTTCTTTAACAACAAAAGATCAACAAGATTTAGATTTTATCACCACCCATGCCAATCAAGTTGATATTATCGGTTATTCCTATGTGCAAACACCCGCAGATATTCAGCTTTTACAACAGGAATTAGCAACAAGATTACCAGAAAATTCTCCCACACCTGCCATAGTTGCCAAAATAGAAACACCCTTAGCAGTGAGTAATTTGCCAGAATTAATTATTCAAGCCGCCGGGAAACAACCCTTTGGAATTATGATTGCCAGAGGAGATTTGGCACTGGAAATTGGTTATCAACGGCTGGCAGAAATTCAAGAAGAAATACTATGGTTATGTGAAGCTGCCCATATCCCTGTAATTTGGGCAACTCAAGTCTTAGAAAATCTTGTTAAACACGGAATGCCGTCACGGGCAGAAATTACTGATGCTGCCATGTCAGAACGGGCAGAATGTGTCATGCTCAATAAGGGTGATTATATTATTGAAGCCGTAGGCATTTTAGATGATGTCCTCACAAGAATGCAAGCCCATCAAGTCAAAAAAACACCTCAGTTACGGGCTTTACATTCTTGGTAACTATCTTTATAAGGAAGAACGCCGAAAACCCTTGAAAATGTGGGTGACTCAGGATAGCCACATTTGGGCTTTAGACAAGGGATGAAGGCTAGAGGCAGGATTTATCCTGCATTGATTTTAATCCATATTCGTGATACAACTATACTGTCACTAAAGACATAAAAAGCTACCGAGGGACTCTCGGAAAGTTACGCTTGTCAGATATGATTTCGCCCGCCAGGGCCAACGAAATCAGGGCAAGAACCCAAATATTTAAGGCAATGCCTGAAACTGGGATAACTGAGGGATATAGACTGAAACTCTCTATAGAATCTCCGCGTCTTTAGACCGGAGAGTGTCAATGCCATTTTCTCTATAATCGCCAATAAAGGTGTAGAATAGGGAATGCTGTCTTTCATTAGATTAGGGAATTCATGGCGAAAAAGAGTATGATTGAGCGCGAGAAGAAACGCGCCAAAATGGTAGCTAAGTATGCTGAAAAGCGAGAAGCACTATTAGAAGAGTTTAGAACAGCAGAATCTCCGTTGCTGAAGTTAGAAGTTCACCGTAAAATTCAACAACTACCCCGTAACAGTGCGCCTACTCGTAAGCACAACCGTTGCTGGTTAACTGGTCGTCCTAGAGGCGTTTACCGTGATTTCGGACTATCTCGGAACGTACTTCGGGAATGGGCCCATGAAGGTCTTTTACCAGGTGTTGTTAAGTCTAGCTGGTAGTTAGTCGTCAATGGTCAGTGGTCAGTAGAAGGAGGCAAGAGGCAAGAGGCAAGAGGCAAGAGGCAAGAGAAATATCCCCCTATTCCCTGTTCCCTGTTCCCTATTCCCTATTCCCTATTACCAATGACCAATGACCAAGGTATTATTGCCCACAACAATAATCAATTCCCAGGCTATCTAAGAGTAGATCGCTAACGGCGTTGGCGATCGCAAACTCTCCAAAAAAACTTTTAGAAAAATCAAATGATTGCATCTCTGTGACAATAGCAATTACCAGAGAACCTAAATCATTTTCTCCCTCCATGCGTTGTCTTACAAAAATCTGTGATACCCGCTGGGCAATATTTTGATTGATTGCTTCAGGAATAAACTCTTCATCAAGCCAATGTAACAGGTTTTGTTGTAACCATTCACCTTCTTGCTGGGGATTTTCCGAAGGAGGTAAGGTAATGGGTGGAATTGCTGGAGTCATTTTTGTATATTTTATATAGAATTTGTTCGCTAGGGTAATCTTAGAAGAAGATAATGGAATATGATGTTGATGCTATTGTTCGGGGTTATGCTCAAGGTTATTTTCTCATGTCTGATGAAAGTAATAACCTGGGATGGTATGGAAGTAAGGAACGGACTCTAATCCCTTTGGATGAACGCTTTCGCTATCCTAAATCATTACAGCGCGTCATTAACCAAGAAAGGTTTACAGTTGCCATTAACCGGGACTTTTTAGGAGTAGTTGCTGGCTGTGCTAACCGGGACACAACTTGGATTTCTCCAGAATTAGTCAAGATTTATGAGTTACTTTACCAAAATGGTTACGCTTATAGTTTTGAAACTTGGTTTGGTGATAAATTAGCTGGGGGAATTTTGGGAATTGTCATTGGTGGCGCTTTTATTGGTGAATCCATGTTTTTCAACATTTCCGAAGGTTCTAAGGTAGCAATGGTCAAGTTAGTGGAAAGATTGCGTCAACAGAAATTTAGACTATTTGACGCACAAATGATGAATCCTCATTTAGCTAGATTTGGCGCTTATCATATTAGTAGTGAAGAATATGCAGTTTTACTTAAACAAGCTGTATCAAGTTCTTGTAACTTAATTTAAGGAGTCAGGAGGTAGGGGCGCAGGGCCTGCGCCCAGTCAGGAGTCACTTGGCAGTTATATCCTGTACCTCAGTGATCTGCAATATGATTTAATCTGATGAATATCTAGCATACCTCTAAGATACAAGGTTGGGTTGTTCGCGTCAGCGTTGCGGAGCAATGGCACGTTCACGAAGTGTGGCGATAGCTTGCGTGGCGACGTAGGAGCCATAGCCATAACCCAACAAATGCGTCGGGTTGCGCTGTCGCTTAACCCGACCTACAAAAAATGGACAAGGTATTGTAGTAGCCAAAGTTATTTTTTTTGAGATAATTATAGTTTTTAAACTTTCGAGATTTTTGTCAATCATCGGGGAGTCAAATGAAGATATTAGTGCTGAGTTGGGAATTTCCACCGAGGATAGTTGGGGGAATTGCTCGTCACGTTGCTGAGTTGTACCCGGAACTAATCAAGCTAGGTCATGATATCCACCTAATCACGCCAGAATTCGGTCCAGCATCCTTGTATGAGGTGGTTGAAGGAATTCATATCCATCGTGTCCCAGTACCTGCTAGTAACGATTTTTTCCACTGGGTGGTAAACTTAAATGAGAGCATGGGAAAACATGGTGGTCAGTTGTTGACCGACAAAGGTCCATTTGATCTGATTCATGGCCATGATTGGTTAGTTGGAGATGCAGCGATCGCTCTCAAGCATACCTTTAAAATTCCCCTCATTGCCACAATTCACGCCACTGAACATGGACGCTATAACGGCATTCATAATGATACCCAACGCTATATTCATGATAAAGAATATGCACTAGCTCACAATGCTTGGCGAGTCATCGTTTGTAGTGAATATATGCGTCAGCAAATGATTCAAACGCTACATATTACTAATGATAAAATTGACGTAATCTATAATGGTATCCGCCCAGAAAAGAAAATACATCATCAAGATTTTCATGCTCAAGATTTTCGGCGACGATTTGCCGCAGATTATGAAAAAATTGTGTATTATCTTGGTCGCATGACTTATGAAAAAGGCGTACCCATATTACTTAATGCCGCCCCCAAGGTACT
Source organism: Dolichospermum sp. LEGE 00246 (assembly GCF_015207865.1). Taxonomy (NCBI): domain Bacteria; kingdom Bacillati; phylum Cyanobacteriota; class Cyanophyceae; order Nostocales; family Aphanizomenonaceae; genus Dolichospermum; species Dolichospermum sp. LEGE 00246. The sequence continues at coordinate 2,353 of NZ_JADEWA010000060.1, read as the reverse complement.
ATGGGAAATGGAAGGTAATGTTAAATTTGTTATCGTCGGTGGTGGTAATACTGACCATCTTAAACGTCAAGCTTGGGATTTGGGAATTTGGAACAAGTGTTACTTTACTGGGTTTCTGACTGATGAATACTTAGATAAATTTCAAACCATTGCTGACTGTGCAGTTTTTCCCAGTCTTTATGAACCCTTTGGTATAGTTGCCTTAGAAAGTTTTGCCTCTCGCGTACCAGTCATAGTTTCCGATACTGGTGGTTTACCAGAAGTAGTTCAACACACAAAAACGGGAATTACCACTTGGGTAAACAACTCGGACTCTGTAGCTTGGGGAATATTAGAAGTTTTGAAAAACCCAGATTATTGTCAATGGTTGGTAAATAACGCTTATGCAGATTTAGAAAAAAGATTTAGCTGGACAAAATTAGGTAAGCAAACAGAAATGGTTTATAAAAGAGTAGTGCAAGAACGAGCAGAAATTGTCTGGTAACGAGAATCAAAGATTACGCTGATAATTTGCCATAAAAAAACACTACAAACCCTGTACGCTAGGAATTTAGCCTTGGACAATGCGAAAGTTAGAAATGATTGCTGTTTGCTTGACAAGATTTTAATATGACAAAGGCATTCCTAAATACATCCAAGCATTTGCAAAATGCAAAAAACAGCTTATTGAAGATGATAAATCGTATCCTAGATCGTTTAACAGCCAAGTTAAAACGGTTCTTTGAGGATATCATCGCCGATAGCCGGACTCCCACCGCCAAACCAGCTTATAAACTCCCTAAATTAGCTGGTCCTGTTCATAACTTAGGTGGAGGTGGTCCTGATGTTGATGACGCTATCCAATGGATGATTAATCAAGTCAGAGGCGGTAGTTACAGCGACAATAAAGTTAATGTTTTAGTCATTCGGGCTGCTGGTAATGATGATTACAATCAGTTAATTTATCCCATGAGAGGTGTCAAATATGTAGAAACTCTCATCATTCGTAATCGTCAAGAAGCGAACAGAACCGATATTTTTGATAAAGTCAGAAATGCTGGCGTAATTTTCTTTGCAGGTGGTGATCAATGTGAATATATTCGCCACTGGAAAAATACTAAATTAGAAGTTGCTATCAAGTCAGTTTACGATAAAGGTGGTGCGATTGGGGGTACAAGTGCCGGGGCGATGATTCAAAGTGAATATGTTTATGATTCTTGTGCTTGTGAAGATAGTATTGAAACTCATGAAGCCCTTGATGATCCTTACGGGAATATTACCTTTACCTATAATTTTTTCCAGTGGAAATATTTGCGCGGAACTATCATTGATACCCACTTTGATGAACGCAAAAGAATGGGAAGAATTATGGTTTTTATTGCCCGACAAATTCAAGATGGTGTATCTTCAAAAGCATTAGGGATAGCAATTAGTGAACAAACATCTTTACTAGTTGATAAATATGGTATTGCTAAAGTTGTGGGTAAAGGTTCAGCCTATTTTGTTTTAGGAGATCATCCCCCAGAAATTTGTGAAAAGGGGACTCCTCTCACCTATCACGACTACAAAATCTGGCGAGTTCCTAGAGGTGAAACTTTCGACTTAAATAAATTACCATCACGGGGTTATTATCTCAGAAGTGTGAAGCGGGGAAGGTTTGATTCAGATCCTTATTAGTACCATTTCTCTACACAAATCCACCTCATTAGCCCACTCAGGTGGGCTTTGTGATATTCACCGAATGTGAATTTACTATTGTGGCAGCCAATTTTCATCTAAAATTAATTCCAAAGCATAAAGACATTCTTCAGGAAATGTAGAAATTATCAATCCTGTTTGTTTAGCTGCTTGACGACGTGCTTTTTCATAGCTGTCTTCCAATTGTTCTTGAGGATAATTTTTGAGACTGGGACTATCTTTAATAGTTAATTCAATTTGAGTACGAGCATCTGTGATAGAATCTAGCCAACTATCAGAACGTCGTTGAGGTTGATATTGCCATTTGAGTAGGTGTAAAAGTAGACGAATTAATTGACTAGAAATTGCCCGTCGTTCACTTTTACCCAATTCAGAAATCTCCTCAATTAAATGTTCTTTATCTATTTCTTGCCAGCGATTTTCTAGTAATAATTGGGCTGTTTCTTCAAGCCACATATTGAAATCTGTTTGATAGGTTATGGTCATAAATTTAATTTACCTCTGACTACTATTATTTGATGATATTATAATCAATAATCACTGAGTCATTTCATTTAAAGCTATATTAATTATTTCTTCACTAACTCCATGATGTTTTAAATTTTCAATAAAAGTATAAACTCCTTGATTACGACTTTCTAAATAATATAATATGGCTGCGATAGGAGATGGAGGA
>NZ_JADEWA010000519.1:0-3626 GCF_015207865.1 Dolichospermum sp. LEGE 00246 | reverse complement strand
TTTCAGAAAAGTAGCGGTAAAGCTAGGATTAAATTCTAGTGGAATCAGTAGAGGCGCATTGATATCGCCGTTAAGATTATTTATTTGGTCTTAAGAATCCCCGTCCATTTATGGCGGGGAGTGTCAAATTAATATCATTGAAGGCAGAGCCTTCTAGAATTCATTCCCAGTCTCTGACTGGGAATGAGATGACTTGAGTTGTTTGCGAGATAGATGTTTTCCGTTAAGTTGACACCATTTTACCCATTACTCATTACGTGGCGTTTAAAATCTCATCATCTACAGAAAAATCAACTTCTTTTTTATCTGCACCAGTCGCTAAATAGTCATTTTCTAAAGAGTCTTGCAAACCAGAAATTAAATCATATTTAGGTTGCCAATTTAGTTCTATTTGCGCTTTATTCACCGATGCAAAGAAATGCTGCACCCGCATGGGAAAAGCCTTGCGTTTACCAAAATCAAACTTTTTCGGATCATAATGGACAATTTTCACATCATCAGCAGACTTACCAGCAGCCACAGCACAAGCGCGGGCTAAACCGTCGAAAGTGACAAAGCGATCGCCCGAAATATTATAAATCTGCCCAATTGCCTGATCATTACCAATTATTTGGGTCATCGCTTGAGCTAAATCCCAGACATGACCAAGCTGAGTGATGTGCATACCATTTCCGGGAATACAAATCGGGCGATCGCGCACAACTCTATCAAAAAACCAACTTTCCAAGGGATTATAATTTTGCGGTCCGTAGATATAAGTAGGGCGAATAGAAGTAAAAGGAATTCCTAACTGCTTGAGGTAAGCTTCCGTTTCATGTTTACCCTTGTGACGACTCTTAGGATCAATAGCATCCCCTTCTAAATGGGGCATTTGGTCAGATTTGAGGTAAACACCCGCAGAACTCATATAGACAAAATGTTTGACCCGTCCTTGAAAAATTTCCGCCAGAGGTTGTGTATCCGTTAGTTCCCTACCATTATTGTCAAAAACGACATCAAAACTTTCTGGTGCTAACTTTTCTTGAAGTTGAGTTGAGTTAGTGCGATCGCCGATAATTTGTCCTACCCCCGCAGGTGCAGCATGATTACCACGATTGAACAAAACCACCTCATGTCCAGCCTTCATCAGTAATTCAGTCAAATACACCCCAATAAACCGAGTTCCACCGATAACCAGAATCCGCATAACTTTCTAATTCCTGAATAAAAATCACCCTTATTTGTAGAGGTTATCAGGTTGTAGTATCACTAGAGGAACATCTTTTGGTAGGATTATATCTTCTATTCAATCTAGAGATTTTCTTACTTCTAGATCACAGTGAGGAATATTTAATATAGCGGTATGCAGTTGGATGAGAACATAAACTTGTCATAGAACTTAGGCAGCACAAGACTTTAAACTCTGTCACCTGTCACCTGTCACCTGTCACCTGCTATATCACCTCATTAAAATAGCCTAATTACCTTCCACCCATTCAACTTAACCGTGTCCCTAGAATATGCCTTAGTTCATGAGTGGTTAACCCCTCAAGCCACAGGAGGTTCAGAACTCGTAGTCCAGGAAATATTAAATCACATTGACGCTGATTTATACGCCCTGATAGATTTTGAATCCAGCAATCCAGAAAGTTACCTGTACAAACGTCAAATTGGCACAACGTTTTTACAGAAATTTCCCCAAGCCCGTCAAGGAGTCCAAAAATATTTACCCTTATTACCCTTGGCTATTGAGCAATTGGATTTGCGAGAATATGAAGTTATCTTATCTTCATCTCATGCTGTAGCTAAAGGAGTCTTAACCACCCCTAATCAATTGCATATCTGTTATAGCCATAGCCCCATGCGCTACGCTTGGGATTTAACCTTTGATTATCTCAAGGAAAGCAAACTAGGGCAAGGAGCAGTCGGCTGGATCACCCGCCAAATCCTCCATAATTTGCGGCAATGGGACGTAATTAGTGCCAATCGAGTAGATTACTTCATTGCCAACTCCCAACACACAGCCAGACGGATTTGGCGTTGCTATCGTCGAGAAGCAACCGTCATCTATCCACCAGTCAACCTAGATGAATGTCTCTTTCCCTCGGAAAAAGAGGATTTTTACCTGATAGTTTCTCGATTAGTTGGTTATAAACAAGTTTCCTTAATTATTGAGGCTTTTAATCACCTAAAAAAACCCTTGATCATTATTGGCACAGGTCCGCAAATGAACAAACTACGGGAAATAGCCCAACCACATATTCAAATCTTAGGATGGCAACCCGATCATATCGTCAAAAATTATATGTCTCGTGCCAAAGCCTTTGTTTATGCAGCTTGCGAAGACTTTGGCATTGCCCTAGTTGAAGCCCAAGCTTGTGGAACTCCCGTAATTGCCTATGGTGCAGGTGGTGCATTAGAAACAGTTAGAGATATTCGGACACATCCTGATACAGGAACTGGTATATTATTCAAAACCCAAACAGTAGGAGCTTTAGTAGATGCCGTAGAAAAATTTGTAGATCAGCAACATTTATACAGTTATGAGTATATACAAACACACGCTAATCAATTTTCTCGCCAGGTTTTTGCAGAACGCTATCTCAGTTTTGTGAATGAATGTCGTGAAAAAGGAGTTTACAGACAGTAAACATCAGCCTTTTGTATTTATTTTCTCAGAAGACAGGAAATTTTTCCTCAAAATTACTGCCTTTTAGCTTTAAGATCGGGACTATGTGTGGTGTGGATTATAAAGGAGTATGATGACTGCCCAGAGTTCACTCCTCTCCGGCAAGCGATACCCGCGGAAGGATAACAGTACATCTACGACTGTTTTATCAAAACGTGGTCAAAAAGTTAAACAGCCAAAGGTGAAATCCAGAAGTTTATCTTTTGAGGGTTTATACGGAGAGTTCTTTAAACGACTGTTTGATATAGTTTTTTCATTGTCGGTCTTGATTTTGTTTTCTCCCATTTACATGATATTGGCTTTATTGATAGCCATAAGCTCCAAGGGTCCGATTTTTTATGTTCAAGAACGGGTGGGCAAAAACTACCGCAGCTTTAATTGTATTAAGTTTCGTACTATGGTCAACAATGCCGACGAGATGCTCGTCGAAATGATGGCCACATCACCTAGCTTGCGAGCAGAATTTGAAGACAACTTTAAGCTGAAAACAGACCCAAGAATTACTAAAATTGGCCATTTTTTGCGAATTACTAGCTTAGATGAATTTCCCCAATTTTGGAATGTTCTCAAAGGAGATATGAGTGTAGTTGGTCCAAGACCTTTAGTGGCAGAAGAATTAATCAAATATGGTGATTATATCAATCATGTTTTAACGATTCGTCCTGGAATTACTGGTTTGTGGCAAGTATCTGGACGGAATGATATTCCATATCCTCGCCGGGTGCAAATAGACCTACATTATGTCAATTTTAGGAATTTTTGGCTCGATTTGCGGATTATCCTCAAAACAGTTAATGTTGTCATCATGCCGAAAAATAAAGGAGCTTACTAAGTAAGTACAACAATTCCCTCTTATGGGGCAACATTATGCCCCAAAAACCATTTTTGACAGCAAAGGTATAAAATTCATTTGTTTTTATAATATAAGCAATAATTAATACACTAAGAGGGTGTTTGA
>NZ_JADEWA010000518.1:0-3687 GCF_015207865.1 Dolichospermum sp. LEGE 00246 | reverse complement strand
GTTCAACTAATACTAATAATTTATTAATTTTAGTGTTTCCCTTTCCTAAGAGAATTAACATTTCTTCGGAAATTGTCAGCCAAAAGTTTTTTGATTCTTGACGTGCTAATAAACGTAATTGATACTGATCTAAAAAATCATTTTTATGTATTTGGGCAAGATATAACATAATTGCTAAGGAATAGGTAATGGGTAATGGGTAATAGCGAATTTTTCCAATCACCAATTACCCATTATACTTATACTAAACTCAGGAAGCGATATCTAGGATAATGTTTCCAGCCGTATACGTAAAATTTCTGCTTGTTTTTGTGCTTCGGCTAAAGTCTCTCTTGCAGTCTTTACTACATCTGCGGGGGCTTTATCCACAAACTTAGAATTGCTTAATCTTGCACTTAAAGATTGGGATTCTGCTTCGGCTTTTTGTAAGCTTTTCTCCAGTTTTGCACGCACAACTTCAATATCTACAACTCCTTTTAAGGGAATAACTACCTGTACAGTCCCGACAACACCAGCAATGGAATTTTCTTTTTCCGGGGGTGCAGTTGGTGTTTCACTGGGTGGAAAGTATTTTGCAAATAACTCTTCTCTTGCTTGGGCATTGAGTAAATAGCGGAAAGCAAACCAAACTACACAACCCAAACCAACTATTTCAAAGCCAGTTCCAAATATGGGAATATCTAAGGCAGTATTTCCCACAAATATAGCTACTTTTAAGCTGATAATGGCGACAATTGTTAAACCGATGATATTGATTCCACCCCAATATTTATTATTTTCGACTGTGACAATCTCTTGGGGAACAACAACAGGATTAGTATCAACAATTGTTAAATTTTCTACTTTGGCTAAATCTTGAATATAAGCCTGTCCAGCAGTGAGAATAAATCTTTCACTTGCGCTTTCAGTTTGTAAATTGGCGGTAATTTTTACCCCTGGTTTAATATCTGCTTCTGCCCGTAAATTACGAATTGTGCGAATTGTGCCAATTAATAAATCAAACTGTGTCTCTAAAGCTGAATCAATGAAATTTTCATCGGCTTCAGGATATGCTTGTAAAGGTAAAAGTTGGGGATTTTCGGCAGGTTGTTGGGTGAGAGTTTGCCAAATTTCTTCAGTAATATGAGGCATAAAGGGATGGAGTAATTTTAAAATCCCTTCGAGAATGTAAGCAATGATTTGTTGGGCTACTTTGCGAGATGCGGGTTCTGCATCTTTCTGTAATCTAGATTTAACTAATTCAATATACCAATCACAGAAATCACCCCAAATAAATTCATAAAGTCCCTTTGCTGCTTCACCTAAGCCATAATTATCAATGTCATGGTTAGTTTGTTTAACAACTTGGTTGAACCGGGAAACAATCCACTTATCACTTAATTCTGTGGGAATTGGTTGACCTAATTGGGCTGGGGTTTGTCCATCCAAATTCATCATGACAAATCGGGCAGCATTCCACAACTTATTGGCAAAATTGCGAGAAGCTTCGACAGAGATAGATTCATCTTTTTTGCGGTCATATTCTAAACGAATATCTTGACCTGCGCCCGCAACTTCCTTAATTAAGGTATAGCGTAAAGCATCAGTTCCATATTTGGCAATCAACAATAAAGGATCAATACCATTATTTGCTGATTTGGACATTTTCTTATTATTTTCATCCCTGACCAAACCATGAATGTACACAGTTTTAAACGGCATTTTTCCGGTAAAATGTGTTCCCATCATCGTCATTCTAGCTACCCAGAAAAAGATAATATCAAAACCAGTAACTAGGGTTGCTGTGGGGTAATATGCCGCTAAATCTGCTGTTTCTTCTGGCCAACCTAAAGTAGAAAATGGCCACAGTCCTGAAGAAAACCAAGTGTCTAAAACATCGGGGTCTTGAACTAATTTCACATCTTCCCCAAATTGGACTTTGGCTTTTTGTAGCGCTTCTGCTTCATTGCGGGCGACAAAATAAGGGGTGGAGTCGGTAATTTCTCCTTCAGTTTCGCTGACAGCATACCAGGCGGGGATTTGATGACCCCACCACAATTGGCGAGAAATACACCAATCACGCAGATTTACTAACCAATCACGATAAACTTTAGACCAGCGTTGGGGGACAATTTCGGGGGAATCTTGGGTATCAAGGAAATCTAAAGTTTTATCAGCCAGGGGGCGGATTTTGACAAACCATTGGGTAGAAAGCAGAGGTTCAACAGGGACTTTGCCGCGATCGCTATAGGGTACTGTATGTTTATATTCCTCAACTTTGACTAAAACACCTTCAGCATCTAAACGGGCTACCAAATTTTTCCGCGCCACAAAGCGGTCTTGACCTTGAAAATCACCGGCATTTTCATTGAGTGTGCCGTCCTTATTCATAATATTAATGAAGGGCAAATCATGGCGTTTACCCATTTCAAAATCATTGGGGTCATGGGCTGGAGTCACCTTCACGCAACCTGTTCCAAAGGTCGCGTCCACCAATTCATCACCAATAATCGGGATTTCCCGGTTCATAATTGGTAAAGTTACGGTTTTCCCAATCAGGTGTTTATATCTGTCGTCATGGGGATTAACCGCCACACCTGTATCACCTAACATAGTTTCGGGGCGAGTTGTCGCCACTTCCAGAAAGCCAGAACCGTCGCTGAGAGGATAACGGAAATACCACAGATTCCCATTTACCTCCTTGGGTTCTACTTCCAAATCAGACACCGCTGAACCAGAAGCGGGACACCAATTGACTAAATAGTTACTACGATGAATTAATCCCTCTTCATGAAGGCGAATAAATGCTTCTAAAACAGCTTTTGATAAACCTTCATCTAAAGTAAAGCGTTCCCTCGTCCAGTCTACGGACACCCCTAACCGTTTTAACTGATTAATAATTGTCCCACCAGATTCCGCCTTCCATTGCCAAGCCCGTTCTAGGAACTTTTCTCGCCCTAAATCATGGCGAGTTTTGCCCTCGGCTTTGAGTTGCTTTTCTAAAATCGTTTGTACAGCAATGCTGGCGTGGTCAGTTCCCGGTAGCCATAGGGTATTCCGTCCCTTCATGCGGTGGTAACGTACCAGGGTGTCAATGATAGCCCCTTCAAAGGCGTGACCCATGTGCAAACTGCCAGTCACGTTAGGTGGAGGGATAACGATGCAGTAGGGTTCGCCTTTGTGGTTGGGGTCAGCTTTGTAAACTTGGTTGTCTTCCCAGAATTTTTGCCATTTGGCTTCTGTGGAAAAGGCTTCGTAAAGACTGGGGAGATTAGGAATAGTTACGGTCATGCTGGGAATACTAGGTTTGTAAGGATTCTAGTGAACTACCCACACTGACCTGACGGTACAGTGTCGGCTTCCTGTCCAACAGAAAGCACAGTAGTAGACTTCTTGCGTCCTCTATTACTGCGACTTATTTCTGGGCGACAGGCTTCTTGATCAAGTTGTTCATGGGGGAAACCCCCAAGACCACACTTCATCGTTTTATCCCCCGTTCCAGAGGTCAAAATTCGTAGTCCCTCATCTCTGAGGTTTATTGCTGCATTAATATCTCTATCATGTCTAGTCTGGCACTTTTTACAAGTCCAGAATCTTATATCAAGTGGCAAACTACCCACTTGATTAAGGCATACATGACAAGTTTTCGACGAAGGAAAGAATCTATCAACTTCTTGATAAATCTTCCCTTCGTTTTCTGCTTTGTAT
>NZ_JADEWA010000517.1:0-3695 GCF_015207865.1 Dolichospermum sp. LEGE 00246 | reverse complement strand
ATATAAATTTATAATAAATATCTTTGATTGCTACTAAAGTGAATGTTAGAGTTTTTCAAAAAGCCTGAAAACTGTGGTGAGGCGTAAATGATGAACCTATGCTGGTGTAGTGAGGAGTAGTGAGGAATAATGATGAATAACGCGCTCTCTATAGTTGCGGTGACCGCAGTGCTGAAAGACTTGCTACAAAATGGTTTAGTCAGTGACTCTATTACTGCTAGTGTTGGTGATGTGCTGGTTACTGCCATACCACCTGATTTAATTAAAGTAGGAACTGATGAGCGGGCGCAACTGAATTTCTTTCTCTATCATGTTACCCAAAATCGCAACGTTGATTACTTGTCTCAGGAATTTCGGAGCAAGCGCTCACCCATTACTCAAAATCAGCGTTCTCTCAATCCGCCATTAGCTTTAGACCTACACTACTTATTAACCGCTTATGGAGCTAAAGATTTCCAGGCAGAACTACTACTAGGGTATGCAATGCAATTATTTCATAAAACAGCACTCATCAAAGCTGAACTCATAGAGAATTCTTTAAAAAACGCTATTATAAGTAATCATACTAGTCTAATCGCACAAGCTTTAGCTAGTGTATCCATATCTAATTTATCTAAACGAATTGGGCAAATTAAACTCTCTCCAGAATTTTTAAGCATGGAAGACAATTCTAAGATATGGTCTGCCTTACAAACCCACTATAGACCATCAGCTAGTTATCAGGTTTCTATGGTATTAATTGACAGCCATGAATTAAATTAATCAGAGGTTAATTAGGGAGTATTATTCGCCATAGGTGACAATTCCATGAATACAACAAAAATTAATCACAATTGGGATGAGGCCAATGAGTGCTATTTATTAACAGCCTTAGCCATAGTACGTGGTGCTATAGAAAAATTTGCTCAAAAGACACAGCCATCGGATTTCCTAGAACAAGAGCAGATGCGACAACAAGCTTCACAAACAGCAATGGCTGGAATTTCAGCACCATCAGCACTAGAGCAGATATCTGAACTATTTGGACTGACCAGCTTTGAGAGAGATATACTGCTAATGTGCGCCTGTATGGAGTTTTATGGTGATTTTGCAGCTATATGTGCTTTAGCTCAAGGAGACCCACAGCGAGTATATCCGACTTTGAGTTTAGCCCTAGCGGCATTACCTAATCCCCACTGGGATGCGATCGCACCTGATGCTAAATTACGACATTGGCGGTTAATTGAGTTGGGAGAAGGTAGAGCTTTAACTCTTAGCCCTTTGCGAATTGATGAAAGGATTTTACACTATCTAATTGGCAGACAATATATTGATGAGAGACTAGCGGGCATTGTCAAACCTTTATCAGTAACTGGTGAATTAGTCCCTTCACAACAGCAACTAGCACAGCGAATAGCAGCTATCTGGATACACCCGTCCCTAGCAGAAAAATTACCAATTTTACAGTTAAATGGAGTTGAACCGAGTAGCAAACGAGCGATCGCTGCCAAAGTTTGTAAAATGCTAGGTATGACCCTACATATCATGGCTGTGCAAGTCGTACCATCTGCACCTGCGGAGATGGAAACACTCTTGCGACTGTGGGAGCGAGAATCAATTTTAAGTAGCAGTGCCTTATTACTAGATTGTGATAAAATTGACATCACAGATTTAGCACGTACTCATGCTATTGGACGTTTTCTAGAGCGAGTTAGTGGGTTCGTGTTGATCACAAGTCGGGAAAGAATACCAATACAGCAACGCCCTCTAGTGAGTTTTGACATTAACAAACCCACAAGTGAAGAGCAAGTCATACTTTGGCAAAGCAGTTTAGCAGACCTAGAACCGCAATTAAATGGGCAAGTAAAAAAATTAGTTACCCAATTTAACCTCAGTCCCAACACTATTCGGGCTGCTTGTGCTGAAGCTTTAGGACAATTGACTAGGGGAAAGGAACAAGATGTAGGTCAAATTCTTTGGGATGCTTGCCGAATGCAAGCCCGTCCCCACTTGGATGAACTAGCCCAACGCATTCCCCCCGCAGCTACCTGGGAGGATTTAGTATTACCCCCAGCCCAAGCAGAAATGTTACAAGAAATTGCTGCTCATCTGCGTCAACGTGCCACTGTGTATCAAACATGGGGATTTGCCGCAAAAAATACTCGCGGATTGGGTATTAGTGCCTTATTTGCCGGGGGTAGCGGCACAGGTAAAACCCTAGCAGCAGAAGTCTTAGCCAACGAATTACACCTTGATCTATACCGAATTGACTTATCTTCGGTAGTGAGTAAATATATTGGAGAAACTGAAAAAAATCTACGTCGAGTTTTTGATGCTGCTGAAGAAGGTGGAGTTATCCTTTTATTTGATGAAGCTGATGCTTTATTTGGTAAGCGTAGCGAAGTGAAAGATAGTCATGATCGTCATGCCAATATTGAAGTTAGTTACCTGCTGCAACGAATGGAAAGCTATCCAGGCTTGGCAATTATGACAACTAACCTGAAGAGTTCCATAGATACAGCTTTTCAAAGACGTATTCGCTTTGCAGTCCAGTTTCCCTTCCCAGATGCGACTCAACGGGCTGAGATTTGGCGAAGAGTTTACCCAGAGAATACACCTACACACGATTTAGATGCGAAAAAATTAGCTCAGTTAAGTGTGTCCGGGGGTAATATTCGCAACATAGCCTTAAATGCTGCTTTCCTCGCTGCTGATGCAGATGAACCAGTGCAGATGAAACATTTATTACGAGCAGCGCGGACAGAATACGCCAAATTGGAGAAATCGCTAACAGAAGCAGAAATTGGGGGCTGGGTTTGAGTCTATTATTTATTGGATAGCACCATAAATTTTAACCTTAAATCCATCAAATCCTTTAGCTTTCCCCTGATGCACAGACTAAAAGAAGATTTTAGAGAAATATTTGAATCATCCAAATCTTGAGGAGACAGTACAATTAAGTTATTAGATTGGATGCATGATGCACTTGCATTGCATATTTTCCCAAAAGTATAGGTACAATGATTAGATGGTTTGGTGAAGTAAGTAGGTGGGCGTTAAAAATTGTCGTTGGGGCAAGGGAACAGGGAACTCTTAACTGGGAACAGGAAGAGAGTTTTGAGTGATTTTACTTTTCTTCACATACCTTTAAATTTTTCTGTTCACTTACTTAGTCGGTTATTTTGATGGCAGAACTACGAGTGGTACTGTAGAAGAAATTAATAATAAACTCAAACTCATTAAACGACTTGGATATGGCTTTTGCAACTTTAGCAATTTCAGATTACGCAGTTTATTAAACTGGTACTTTAGTATTAATTCCCGATAAAAGTAGCGCAAGAGCTATAAATAATTCATACAAAACAACATGAGATTCTTGATTATTGAGAAATCCGGGAAAACTTGATTTGGTATTTATTTTTATGCCTGAATAATAAATTTGTTCATCATAAACAGACAAAAATATCAAAAAATAGCTAAACTCTTTATAAGACTTCACCTATTATGATATGCAGGAAACAGCGACTCAAGTATTGATTCGTGTATCTAAAAAATGGTATAGGATTCAGTATTTAGATCCTTATACCAGAAAGAGATTAATGTTATTATCAGAGGAAGAATTTGAAGTAGAACTTCAAGGGCTGCTCAAACCCGCAGCTTGACTTCTTTGATTTCACCATTGGCAACTTTTACGTAATCAATTAATTCTTTATATA
>NZ_JADEWA010000004.1:0-36382 GCF_015207865.1 Dolichospermum sp. LEGE 00246 | reverse complement strand
TATTCAGAATTTCCGCATTGCTGTAGGTAATACTTCCAGCCATATCTAAACCAGTCACATTGGTGTTAGTTAATATGCCTGTATTATCGTTGGTATCACTAGCATCATTAACAGTGATGGTATCAGTTCCCGCATCTCCACTAACTGTTAATGAAGCAGCAATATTATCTACTGTGTTGCTGTCGTTATAAATTTGGATATTATCGTCTTCTGTACCTGTGGAAACATTGGTTGCACCACTGATGGTCTTAATGCGGACTGTATCAGCACCTGCATTAGTATTCAGATTGGTTTGATTTGTGTGAGTGCTGTTAATGGTGAAGTTGTCTGCACCTGAACCTAAGTTAATATTCAGAATTTCCCCATTGCTGTAGGTAATACTTCCAGCCATATCTAAACCAGTCACATTGGTGCTGGTTAATATACCTGTATTATCATTGGTATCACTAGCATCATTAACAGTGATGGTATCAGTCCCCGCATCCCCACTAATTGTTAATGAAGCAGCAATATTATCTACCGTGTTGCTGTCGTTATAAATCTGGATATTATCGTCTTCTGTACCTGTGGAAACGTTGGTTGCACCACTGATGGTCTTAATGCGGACTGTATCAGCACCCGCATTAGTATTCAAGTTGGTTTGATTTGTGTGGGTACTGTTAATGGTGAAGTTGTCTGCACCTGAACCTAAGTTAATATTCAGAGTTTCCGCATTGCTGTAGGTAATGCCATTGGTCATTCCCAATCCTGTCAAACTGTTATTGGTGAGGATTCCTGTGTTGGCTGTGCTATCTCCTGTGTCGTTGACGGTCATGGTATCAGTTCCAGCATCTCCACTTATGGTCAGCGCTGCGGCAATGTTATTAACTGTGTTGTTGTCGTTGCCAACTGTGATGGTATCGTCTTCTGTACCCGAACTTACTGTTGTTGCACCACTGATGGTCTTAATGCGGACTGTATCAGCGCCCGCATTAGTATTCAAGTTGGTTTGATTTGTGTGGGTACTGTTAATGGTGAAGTTGTCTGCACCTGAACCTAAGTTAATATTCAGAGTTTCCCCATTGCTGTAGGTAATACTTCCAGCCATATCTAAACCAGTCACATTGGTGCTGGATAATATGCCTGTATTAGCGGTGGTGTCTCCAGAATCACTAACAGTGATGGTATCAGTTCCAGCATCCCCACTAATTGTTAATGAAGCAGCAATATTATCTACCGTGTTGCTGTCGTTATAAATCTGGATATTATCGTTCTCTGTACCAGTGGAAACGTTGGTTGCACCACTGATGGTCTTAATGCGGACTGTATCAGCACCTGCATTAGTATTTAGGTTGGTTTGTCCAGTGTGGGTAGTGTTAATGGTGAAGTTGTCGGCACCTGAACCTAAGTTAATATTCAGAGTTTCCCCATTGCTGTAGGTAATACTTCCAGCCATATCTAAACCAGTCACATTGGTGCTGGATAATATGCCTGTATTAGCGGTGGTGTCTCCAGAATCACTAACAGTGATGGTATCAGTTCCAGCATCCCCACTAATTGTTAATGAAGCAGCAATATTATCTACCGTGTTGCTGTCGTTATAAATCTGGAGATTATCGTCTTCTGTACCCGCATAAACATTCGTAATGGCATTAATTTTTTTAATGCGAATTGTATCAGCACCCGCTTCTGTGTTTAGGGTTGTTTGACCTGAATTATTTATGAGAGTAAGTGCATCATTACCACTGCCGGTATTGAAGTCTAATGTACCAGCAGTAAAGTTATTAGTGAGATTAATAGTATCTGCACCAGAACCGAGTTGAACAGCTAAAGCTTCAATGGTGCTATATTGCAGACGACTACTTAGACCAAATCCGTCAACGTAGGTATTATTTACCGTCACATTTTGGTTATAACTACTGGTATTGCTAGAGTAGTCGAGATTTAAGTTATCGCTACCTGCATTACCTTTAATATTGAAGTTTAAGTTACCACCAATATTGCTGACACTGGGATTAATCAAAGTGACAGTATCATTACCAGAGCCTAAGATAATACCGTATTCTTCAAAGTCTTGAGAGTCGAAACCACCACTGGAGATAAAGTTAACTAAATCAATTGTCAGGTCAAGGTCATCTGTGCGGGTGGAATAGTCTTGTCCAATGACATCATAACCAGTATTACCATCAACTACTAAGTTTGCAGTAACGCTTGAATTGGCATTGATGACATCGTTACCAGAACCAAATTTAAGGTTAATATCCTGGAATTGACTATAGTTAATGGTTGCACCTAAACCAACTATTTGGGTTGAGTTCATAGTTACAGAACGACCAACTGTATCGCCGCTATTATCAATATTCAGGGCATTTGTGCCACTACCACCATTAACAGTAAATGTTCCTGTCGAGCCACTGTAAGGAGAACTAGAACTGCCTAAATTGATGGTATCGTTATCGTTACCTATGTTGATGGTTACGCCTGTAGAAGTGATATAACCGTAAATTCCGACCGTACTACCAACGCCCACATCTGTTGTACCTTGGTCTATAGTAATTTTGACTGCACCAGAAGCGTTAATTGAAGCGTTATTCAGTGTGAAGTTGTCTCCTGCGGTTAAAGTGATGCTACTACCTTGAATATCGCTGTTAATGGTCAAATCATCGTCACTACTAGCAGATTCTCCTGTATTCAAGGTAATGGTACCAGATGTGGTGATACTTCCGCTAATTGTCAAAAGACCATGGGTAGCAATATTAAGATTACCACTACTCAAACTAACTTCATTAACACTCAATGCACCGTAATTATCCACATATACACCACCGCTACCACTGGGAACAGTCAGGCTATTAGCAGTCATTTGTAGACGATTGCTACTACTACCAATACCACTACTAGAGGTCAAGCTAACAGCATTAGCTTGAATATCTTGTGAATTAGTACCACTGCTGATACTTCCTGTAGATGTGAGGGTGACATTTCCCTCAGTTTGAACTTGATTTAGAGTCAGAGTCCCAGTGGAGTCAACTCGGATGTAACCGCTACCCATTGCTAAGGCGGTTAAATTAGTTGATTTTGTGTCAATATCAATATTTTTCAGGGCTGTAACTTCAATTGTCCCCGCTGTTAAGGTTGTCCCTGCAAGAGTGGTGACGCTACCACCAACAAGATTTTTACTAGCGTCATAATAACCTGTAGAACCAACAACCAATTTAGATGTGCTAGGTGAACCATTGAATATTAAATCCGCACCCGTGCTAATTTCCACATAACTAGCTGTGGCTAACATTTGCTGGAAGTTGATATTACCTAAGTCTTTTTGGGCGTTAAGGATGAGGTTAGTGGCGTTTACATCAAATCTGCTGGCAGTGCTATCCTGTAATTCGCCGGCAGGTTGGGCTAATTTAATACCACCGGCTAATTCACTAACTGTTTTTGCTTTCAGGTTCAAGCTACTATTAACTGTGGTAAAGAAAACCTGTACATCAGTATAATTAGCGTTTTGAGCAACTACATTATAGTCAGACTGGGTGGTATAGATAATCTTATTAACAGGAACTGCACCCGTAATATTTTCCGTGACGGAGTAAGCATAGTAGCCAGAACTATAGTTTCCAGATTGATTGATTTGACGACTATAAACTATGCTGCTATTGGGAGATTCTTGATAATAAACTCGTTCACTACTATTGAAGACATTATTATTGTTGGTGTCATCGAAGTAAGCATACATACCACTTTGGGTTTCCCGTTCTTGGTAAGAAACGGTACTTAATACGGCTGCTAAGGTGAGACTATCTTTTTGTGCTTGTGTGAGAGCCGTTAGAGCGGTGTTATAAACTGTGGCTTGGGAAATATCAGCACTATCGAGATAATAGGTAGTGCTGGTGTAGATATCTCGATATTTGTAATAACCTGTATAAGTACCAGAACTTTGTAAGTTACCTCGTGCCACTAAATTAATGGTAGTTTCTCCACCAGAAGTCTTAGCTGTTAGATTAGCAAAGGATTCAGGAGAAATAATGATGTTATCTGAACCTACTTCAAAGGTGAGATTATCTGTCTTGATGATTGGTAGGCGCACACCACCTTGAACAATACCACTATCACCACTATTGAGGGTGAGGTTAATAGCATCTAGGGTAATAGTTGAATCAATATCTAAGGTTTGGGTAGCTTGAAGAATTAAAGTATTGGCGCTCAGGGTTTTATCGCTACCGGAAATATCAATGACCAAATCATCTTGTTTACTGACTAATTGGATAGTTTCTAAGCTAGTGGGAACACTTAAACTGCTATTGGTGCTTAACACCCCTAAATTAGACACATAAATACTACCTGCGGTAGATTTCATACTCGGCACGTTTAAGGTGCGGTTAGCAGTCCCAACTTTGCCGATACCTTCAATGTTGATATTGTCAGAAGCAGTTGCGGTAATTTCGGCTAAATCAACTTCTAATAACCCAATGTAACCACCTGTGGCGGTGAGCTTGGCTTTTACGGCAACTAATTCTGGGATATTATCGTTGGCATTGAGAGCAAGAATATTACCGTTGCTATTAGCAGTCAGGTTAATCTCACTGTAGCTAGTCAAGTTACCGTTATTATCGTATTGACTGTAATTACCAGCGTCTATCTTGCCAATGGTCATGTCACCGGAGGAAGTGAGGCTGAAGGTGCGGGCTTGAGAATTGGTAGTTAATTGAACTAAGGTTGCGATTAATGTACCGCCATTGGTAAGGGTGAAGTTACCGTCTGCAATTTTATTCGATGTCAGGTTAAGATTCCCACTGTTATTAATGCTTACGTTACCTGTACCGCCAATTTCAAAGCTGAGGTTGCTAACTTGGGTATAAAGATCAGTTGCACCAAGGTCGTTAATATCTAAGGTATTCGCGCCAATCCGGTTAGTATTATTGCGGGTGATGCTACCTGCGGAAAGAGTCATTTTTGCACCCGCAGATAAGCCTAAGGCTGTATTCAGATCCA
Source organism: Dolichospermum sp. LEGE 00246 (assembly GCF_015207865.1). NCBI lineage: Bacteria > Bacillati > Cyanobacteriota > Cyanophyceae > Nostocales > Aphanizomenonaceae > Dolichospermum > Dolichospermum sp. LEGE 00246. The sequence continues at coordinate 31,411 of NZ_JADEWA010000004.1, read as the reverse complement.
AAATTAACGCGCCACTCGTTTTGAGTGTTAATTGATCTGCCGCTTGAAGTTTATCAACGGTAACAGTATCACCAGCCGTAATATTAATGTCGTTACCTGAACCTAAAGCGGTGACATTTAATAACCGAATCCCGTTCACAGAATCAATGTCAATATTACCGTTAGCTGTAGTAATTGTGGCTTGAACATCGGTAGTTGATTTCTGATCTACAACTAGGTCAATATTACCGTTACTGCTGTTAGTCACATTCAAAGTTGTAGCTGTCAGGTTGGCACTAATACCAGATTTAGCATTGAGACTCATGGTAGTGGCACTAATTAAACCATTTTGAATCACATTATTAGTGACCAAATAGTTGTTAATCCTGCCCTGAGATGCAGTTAAATTGAGGGTTCCTGTAGTTAGCCAACTGGAAGGTAAGTCAATATTTCCAGAGGTTGTCCCCGCCGTTAAGCTAATATTGCCGTTTGTACCTGTGCCAACATAAGTATAAACATCACCTGTAATATTCCCATTACCACCATTATTACCAGCTAAACCAGTAATCCCATTACCTGCATTCAGTAAGCCCTTAATAATGAGGTCATTACCTGCATTTAATTGGATTTGAGTTCCAGTTGTAGCTGTTGTCCCTGCATTAATCGCACCAGCAAAGTTGATGTCACCTGTGGAGGAGGTGCTGGTAATGGTAACTTTACCGCTATTAGCATATAATTCGCTGGAGTCAAGTACAGTAACACTACTACCGGAAATAGTCAGGTTATTTTGGGCAGAAATATAGGCAGGTGCGGCTAAGGTATTACTTGCATTGCTGTTGGTGGGGAGTTTACCTTGAATATTTACTTGACCCAGACTGCTGATGTTGATATTACCGCTTGTACCATCAGCAACCAATTTACCACTGATGCTGACGTTACTTGTGGCATCAATGGTAATACTATTAACTGCAATAATAGAATTACCTGCAAATTGACCGTAAGCCTTTTGGTCATTTGAGGTTTGACGTTCTGTTACCCAAATGGTTTGATCTTCTGTGATGTTATCGGTACGCCATTTAGTATTAGTTTGGACAGAAACACTCTTAACCTGAATATCACGAGTTTCGTAACGCGCCCGGTTATCGTAAATATCTTCCTGATTACTTACCCATTGATATTTTAGGGTTAGGCGTTTGTCAGAGATTGTGGTGTTCTTCGATGTCCAGTCGTAGAGGTAGTCATACTGGGTTTCTGTTACAGAAGCACTTTGCCAGATTTTGTACTGTTGATAAACTTTAATAGACCTTATCGCGTCATTCCAATTACTAGCATCTGTTCTATTGTTGGTTAGCAAATTGTCATAATTACCAGAGTAAAACCACTCCTCATCATCACCAGGCTTACCTGCATTGAAGTCCGAATTCAGATATACATAAGCCTTCATTCCATCCGGAATTTTTATGGAACTATAGTAGCCATTGCGACCATCCTTCATGTTCGAGTATTCGCCTTTGTAGTAGTCATCTACAGGAGAACCGTAGTTAATATCACGGTATAGTGAAATATAATTGGTACTTACTTGGGACTCAACATCACCACTCGGAGTAGAAGTAAACCAATCGTACTTATAAGAAGCACGGGGATCATTTCCTACTTCAACATTAATATGAGTGGCGGCAGTTGATTGATTCTCAATATCAGCAGTATTAGCAAAATAGTTGGTTGGAGCATAAGCAGATCTATCTCGATAGTCATTTTTAGCAGTGAAGTCTGTATCGTCGCTCCATCCTGGGGTTTCAATGTGTTTTAGACTACTGGTCGGATTACTGATGGGATCAATGCCATAATTGCGCTCAAGAATCGAGTAGTTTCGATTGCCGTTGCTATTGTAAGTAAGCTTCCAACGTGCTGGACTATCATCATAATCATCAACTGTCACATCATTTTTTTGGTACTCTGTGAAACTAGATCTGTCTTGGCTGTATTTAACGTTTGCTGTATCCCAATAGTAACCAACATTTTCATTCCAAGCTGTGGGCGAACCTTGAGAAACTACGCGCAAGACATTTTTCACATCGGTTTCTGAACCAGAAATAACACGAATATATTTATTTTGTCGGGAATCTGTAGAATTATTCCAACCATCAACCGGCACATTGATAATAGTTTTGGTTGTATTACTTGCCCAACTAGGATTCCAAGTTTGTACAGTGGGATTACCATTGATAGTTTGGTTAATCTTGGCGTTAGTGTAACTGAAATCGTAGAGTTGATAATAACCCAGTTTATCTAAGACCACTAACCGTTGTTCATCACTCAATCCACCAAACACATGATCAACAGAAGGTTTACCAGAACTACCCCAGTTAACATTATAAGTTGACCCACCAATGATTAACTCACCCGCAGCATTAACAGAATAGTCAACTTTATTGACAAAATATTCCCGTTCTGTCTGCGTGGTGGGATTCCAGTAACTATCTTGGGTTAATGTGACATCCATTGCGTAGAACTTGCTACCGACCCTGACACTATCTGTACCGACTTGTTCTGTAACAGTGGTGGGTATCCAGTTAACGACTTCCACCTCGATTGTGCCATCATTAACTTGTTTTGTGCCAGTGACAACAGGTACAGTAACGGCGCGTTGAGTGATGAAGGGGATAGGTACTGGTTTTGTACCCGCGCCCAAAGCTGAGTCTGCATCAATGGTGACTGTTCCCCCGGCGAGAATGGTAGCGGTATTATTAGCCTGTAAAGTACCTGAACCATTAACTAAAACATTACCACCACTGAGTTGAGAACGGGTGATTGTACCGCGTATGGTGGCTGGTGTCCAACCGGCGTTAATCCCAGCGCGAATATCCAGGTTTCCGGCTGCTGTCACTAAACCATTAACAGTTAAATCTGTGACGACATTTAAACTAATATTGGTGCTGGCATCTAAGAAACCTTGTACAACCAAAGAATTGGCAATAACTTCCAAATTCTGGTGAGAATCAACCAAAGCGCGGGTTAAAGGTGCTTTACTCTTAGCAATGATTACTTGACCAGAAGCATTAATTTGGATACTGGGGTCAGTGGTTGTAGTTCCGCCACCGTAGGTTTGAATTAAGGCGTTATTGGGACGAACTGCATTGAGAGGGTTGGTTTCTTGGTAGTCCAGTAGGTAGAGATTATTACCTTTAATGACTATCTGACTCTTAGCGCCCACAGCATTATCAATAAAGACATTACCTGCATTATTTTCACTGGTAATAAATACTTTGTCAGGATTGACGTTAGTACCGTTAAATGGTGCAATTTGACCACTTAAAACCAGACCGGATTCAGCCGAAATATTGATGATACCGCTGGTGGCTGTTTCTAATGTACCGCCACCAACACGGGTGAGGTTAGCGGGGAGTTCGGCACTGGCAACGGGTGTAGCACCTACAGCTAGTACAGTTCCCGTCGCGCTGACATAATCACCGTTAGCATTGATATAAAACCCAGAACTATTAATGAAACGTCCTTGAGGGTCTTGATAAATTAAGGGAGTTAGCATTAAACCGTAACCGGAAGCACCAACACCACCATCAACGGTAAGAACATCATCTGCTTTCAGGTAGCCGTTAATTAACAATAATCCGGCACTATCTACGGTGATGTCTGCACCGTCATCATAAGCTTGAATTAAACCGTCAATTTCTACCTGTTTACCAGCAGTAATATTAATTTTGCTGTCGGTGGTATCTGCAAAGATGGTTGTTCCTATTTCTGCAAACCGGGCTGTAGCATCACTCTTAATTGAACTTAGACTGTTCATGGTGAAGTCTAAAGTATTGCTACCACCAGCAATATTAATGTTGACGTTACCTGTGGCGATCGCTGTTCCGCCTCTGGTGACGACTAAACCAGTGGTGTTATCTGCACCTGAACCACCAAATGTAACTAAATCTGCGGCGTTGAGATTAATATTGGCGGTTTTTCCTGTCCAGGTGACGGTGTTGTTAACGAGGTTTGCCCCGGCGAGGATTGAACCACCCACGTTGATAATATTACCAGTGACGTTAATATTGCTGTTGTCTGCACCACTGAAGAGACGCACACCAGAGTTAAGATTAACTGTCCCTGTACCGTTAATGGTGAGATTACCAATACTGGATAAATCAAAGCCTTGTTGTTGATATTTACCGTTAGTTAAGATGGTACGACCAAAGGAAATACTACCGTTAGCATCAGTTTGGTTAATATTCAGGACTTCTCCTGTTCCCTGGACTAATATTTGACCGTTATAACCTTGAATTTGGTTAGCTGCGATCGCCTTAACTGTTCCTTGACTGATAATATCTGTTTGCAACAAAATATTATTTGTTGCCGTAATTAAGACCTCATTCGTATTAGCATTATTATCAACTTTGGTACTTTGTAATACTCCTTCAAAGTTGATATTTTTACCACTCATTACTAGGTTCGTATCAGTAATAATGCGTCCAGAAGTACGGGCTAAGGTCAAATCACCGGAAGTTGCAGCAATATTAATACCAGTCATACCCACACTACCTTCGCCGATAGTGCTGTCAATAATCACGTCATTTAAACCAGTGATATTAACTGATTTACCTTTAATTTTACTTGTACCAAAAGTATGAACACTGGTTTGTCCAGTAGTAATAGTTGTACCTGCATTGATGTTAATTTGATCAGTAGCCGTGAGACTACCTTTTAAATCAAGAGTGTTGGTAGCGTTAATAGTAATATCAGAACCTGTACCACTGGCGATAACATTACCTTTAACAACTCCATAAGTACCAACATTTAAGGTAATTGAACTATTACGAGTTTCTAATAAACCTGTATAGTCTAAGTCAATATTCACACCATCGGGCGAATTTCCACTATTCAAATTAATAGTTTCATAACCCAATACTTTACCAGCAATATACAATTTACCGTTTAGTCCGGTTGGCGAACCAATAGTCACAACTGAACCAATTTCACCCGCTTTGACTGCGTAGGGGAGGGTTGAAGTTAAATCCGTAGTCAGATTGGTGAAACCTAGTTTATCAGCATTAGTTGAACCAGTTTTAACTAATGTGGTTGCATAGGAACTGGTTAATAATAAACGACCTTCACGGAGTTTTACCTGTAGATCATAATTATCAAAACCAGTATAGGTACTACCAATAGCATGGGCGGTAGTATCTTGACTGCTAATTACTTTCCAAGTCGCATTCTTAATAGCAGTATTTAAGTCTGCAACTAAATCGCCTACTTGGGTATTATTAGTTGTCGCAGACTTGGGTAAGGTGACGGTGGCTTCAATGAAGTAACCAACTTTATCTAAACGTAGTTTGAGGGTGACATCTTGACTAACTACGCCTGTGGCTAGTTCATAGAAAGCAGCCGCTTCAATTTCGTTAGTATGAGCAGGGGCGAGTATATCAACTTCTCCCTTCGCATTCAGGTTAATTTGACTGTTTTCGCGCCAAGTGGAAATTTGGGTTGAACCATAGAGAACCATTCCTCTACCAGAATAATTGGTAGAACCGTCTGCTGGGTTGGGTTCTACGGGGTCAATACCGCCAACAAGGTCTATTTGTTTTCCGGCTTTCAGGCTTTGACCGATGCGAATTTGGTTATCTGCATGAATGGAAATGGTAGAGTTACCGCCGAAGTTATGGGCGTAACGTCCCATATATTTGCCAGTGGTGTCGCGGACATCTTGGACTTCACCACCTGGTAATAATAAGCCTTGGATATCAACATCTTGGGCGGCGTTAATGATAATGGAACTATCTGCTGTATGAGTAACTAATTCACTGGCTGCTTGAATATAAGCACCTGTACCGGAACTGTTACCACCACCGTTAATCGTGATGTTGTTATTGGCGTAGATGTAACCACCTGTTTCAATTGCTTGACCTTGTTGGTTAATGGTATGACCACCAATAAATGCCTGTCCAAGAGATGTGATCTCAACTTTGCCGTAGTTACCTGACCAATCAATGGTTTGAGATAACATATTACCGTTGGCATCAAAGGTTTGGACTAACTTACCGCCTGATGCCAAGGTTCCCATCATTTCCATGTTGCCGGTGTTGTTCATGGAAATTAATGCGCCACTATTATCGGAAGTTAGACCCATGGCGGTGATACCACCTGCTGCGGTGACAATTAAGCCAAGTCCGTTATCGTCTACGCCCGCTGTACCACCATTTAAGCTAACAGATTTGGAAGCTAGTAATCCTGTATCTAAGAAGATTTGTTGACCTGCTTTAACGGTGATGGTTGCGTCATTTCCTGCCCAAGTTACACCGTTTGCACCAATACTACCCCCCGCGACAACTGCGCCTAAGATATCAACGTCTTGCGCCCCTTCTATGTCTATATGACTAGCGGCTTTTTGACTAACAATTCTGCTGGTTCCGTGAACATAAACGCTGGAGCCGCCAGCGTTTGCACTGTTGGTACTATTACCATTAGCATCAAAACCACCCAAAATAGTAATGTTATTGGGAACGTTAATGAATGTTTCTAGGTAAACTGAGGTGGCACTACGAATTTTCAGGTTAGAATTTTGTCCTAAAACATCAATATTACCGCGAATAATAATGTCATCTTGGGCTGCTAATTCAAGAGTTTTATTAGTAGCTAAACTGGTTAAAGTACCTGTTAAGAGAATTGAGAATTGATCTTCGTGAATTGCTTTGAGATAATGGTCATTACCTTTAGCATCTTTGGGTAATTGACTGAAGTAACTATCATAATAATGATTTAAAGGTGAACCCGCGCTTAAATTCATATCATCCGCAGTGGTTACAGTACCTTTAATTACTAATTCGTGAGGTGAAATAATGGTTGCATCTGCACCTTCAGCGATTTTGACAGCCACAGGTGCGCCGTTAATTTGATCGAAACGCGCACCCGCCATGACTGCACTACCAGCGTCTAAGGTTGCTAATTCCCCAGCGCTGATCAAGCTACTACTGTAATCATCGGGTGTAGAAACAATCGCCCCTTGTAATAAGGTAACAGTCTGATCTGCATAGATGTGAGCGATCGCATAGTCACCCTTGGATTCAATTAAACCAGCCAGTTTAATTTGCTCTGTTGCATCAATTTGAATTTTGCTGTTAGCTTCAAAGCTGAAAATTTCGCTACCAGTATCAGTGGTGACTCGTTTGGTATCAATATCTACTTCTGCTTGGGCGGAAATTAAACCACTACCCAAAAGAATCATACTGGGAGCAGTAATATTAATGGCTGTGTTTGCGCCTGTTCCTAGTAAGTCACCACTTAATTGGATAGCGTAGGGGCTAAGTTGATCGTAGGTAGCATTAATATTCAGTTGACCATTACTTTGAGTAACTTGAATCTTGCTATCTTTATCAGTAATTAACCGTTTTGAATTGACTTTTACTAATTCAGTACCGATAATTTCAGCATCGGTGAGTAGGGAAATGGTCGCTGCCGGTGCAGTTAAGCTAATGCTAGAGTTGGCAATATTTGCTAATACCTTGCCTTCTAGTACCATTGAGCCTTTAGTTTCGATAGCGATCGCCCCATTTGCACCTGTTACCTCAATTAAGCTAGAACCTTTGGTACGTAAGCTGTTGACTTGTTCAAGATTAAGAATCTTTTGGTCATCAGTCAGAATAGGGTTATTGCCACTGGTGAGGTCAATGTTAATGTTAATGTTGTCGGTAGCTTTGATATAACCATCAACGACCATTTGCTCATCCACGTTGAGGGTTAAGAATTTAGCATTGAAACCAGAAAGGGCTGAACCATCTTCATCATGAATACCGCGAGCATCAACGTTGGCTGTGCGTGCATTAATGGTTAAACTTTCACCTAGTGCTTTGACTTCACCTTTAACATCCAAGTGTTCTGTGAGCAGAATTGTCGTATCACGGAATTCTGGTTGTTGTGCATCAGCAGAACGGGGATCATTAAAGTAACGAACTTGGTTGGATGCCAGAATATCACCTAACACCATGACGTTACCAAGGTTTTCTCTACCAATGGTTAGGGTAGCGAAACCATTTTTGAGGGCGGACAAATCACGGGTAGAGAGTTCTAAAGCTGGTTCTGGATAGGCTTGAGCATCTTGGAGATTAATGCCACTATCATGGATAGCATCAATTAAATCCATACCTCGACGGGTTTCTGCGGCTGTACCTAAGCGATATAACCAAACATTTTGGTTAGCTTGAATGGTGAAGTTACCCGTACCCTGTACCTGTTCTTTACCACTGCGGAAGTCTATATCATCAGCAGTGAGGGTAATATTTCCAGCTTGTTTGCGGTTGACAAATGTACCACTAGCTAAGGTGAGCAAGGCATCGGTAGCCAGGAGGTTCAAGCCAATATTACCATTTCCCGCTGCTACTGCATATTGATTTGCACCATCAACAATTTGATTACGCCAATCTGAAGTGAGGTTAGTAATCCAATTGCTCTTCCCTACCCAATCTGGCTGAATAGCTAGGGCTGGAATTACCAAGCCGGGATTTTCTTGTACAGGAGTCTCATCTCCATTGCTGACCAGTTTCAGGCTGTCTTTTTCTTGGATCAGAATGTCACCCTGTCCATGGAGAGAGGTAGCGGCGGTCAACTCTGCGATATCTGTGAGGATGGGAGCGAGTGAGTTACCGATTTCATTCTTCACCTTAACGATCAGGTGGCTACCACTACCCAGAATCTTCGAGGCATTGGTATTGATTAATGAACCATCGGCGGCTGTGAGGCGAATCCAACCACTACCTTGGGCATCTTCATTATTAGCACTGGATACCTTGAGATCGGCGGATAATTTAATATCTGTGCGATCGCCGTAAGTACGCAGGTCAATATAACCATCATTTACAGCATTAAGAATCTTCCCTAATTGAATACTATTGAAGGAATCAACAATAGACATCTCCGAGTTAATCTGGCTTTGGAAGTTTACTGTGGAGGCAATAACCCGGATACCAGTTGCCCCCAAGCGAGAAATACCATTGTTATCACTGTTAGTTAAGCTGACATTAGCTCCAAAGTCGAGGATCGTACCACCATTAAACTGGGCTGCTTTACCAAGGAAGGTAAGCCGATCTACATCACTGTTGTAGTTGAAGATTTCCCGACCATTCTTGACTTGATTTTGATTCAAGGCAATAGGAGAAACCATTGTTTGTTCAAAAATTACTTGGTCAAAATCACCTTTGGTATCGTTGAGGTTAATTATGCCATCACCTAATTCAGCCTGAGCGCGTCCAAGACGAACTCGATAGGTGTCATTTCCACCTGCATCTTCAATATTAATGATGCGATCGGCAAAGTCGCTAATATTTACGGTGTCATCCCCACCACTCAGTTTGAGGTTAACAACTGCTGCCCCATTTGCCTTGACAGTATTATCGCCGCCATTTTGATCAACACTGATGCCTTTGCGACCAATAGTAACGTTAATTTTCTTAGTTGCTTTAGAAAAGTCGAAAGTGTTGTCCCCCACACTATCACTAAAGCGATCTACACTAAAGTCATCAGCAAAGACATAAGTGTCATTGCCTTCACCACCGCCTAAATTATCTGTTCCTGTACCACCTTCAAGAGAGTCATTTCCTAAGCCACCAGTCAGGCGATCGTCGCCTGCACCACCGATGAGAATATCGTTACCAGCGCCACTGGTTAACTTGTCATTACCATCGCCGCCGATTAAGGTAACAGTATCAATAGAAGCGGAGGCATCAATGGTATCATCACCTTCACCACCATCAAGGATACCGCCTTTTGCCCCCGCAATTAGCTTATCCTTGCCCTTACCACCCTTAAAGTCAACACTGACTCCCTTGAGTCGAGAAGCATCAATAGTGTCATCACCTTCCCCACCATCTGCTTGAACCTTGCTGACACCTTCATATTTTTGGTAATAACCATCATACTCAACGTAAACCGTGCTGCCTTCACCGTAGAGAGTAAAATTTTCCCCTCCGTCTTCGTTCTTGTAAACCCGTTTTTCAGCACGGCTACCCATATTGAGATATAGCACTCCATCCTTAACCTCTCCCAGGTAAGGCTGCACCTTGGGTGCTTTGTAGTCTAAGTTCACCAGATTGATTTTAAACAGATCTATATCGACGGCTCGTTCAGTGCTAAACAAAAGAAATACATCCACGAAGGCAGATGCCTTAAAATCAATGCTTCCATTCAAGTTAAATAGGTTTTTGAGTCCACCTGCGTCCTCCCCAGGTTGCCCTTGATAGTTCCACATTGACACCAATTCAGAAGCGCGAATCTTGCCATCGCCCTCCCATATCTGCTGAGTGACATATCCGGCACTGTCCTTAATTAGAGTAGATTTCTCGATATCTTGCATATCTACACCGAAATTCATCGTAATTTTGCCTTCTATGCCAGCATCAAAGATACCAACGGATAAAGCACCCGATAGTCCCAAAGTCGAGTTAAGAGTAAATTCGTTCTTATCTTTACCCAGCTTGAGGTTACCCTTGGCATCTTTTTCCAGGGCGTAGTCCATGATATAGAACCCATCGAAGGCATCTAAAGGATTACCTGAATCAATCGCCTGTCTAATGCCGTAGGTATCGTAGCCAAAACCCAAATCTGCGGTGGCTGCGAAGTCACCGAAAGCCTTAATTTTGATACTTGCAGGCAGTGGTGCTAAAGGAATGACAGCCAGAACCATATCGAAGGCGGCTTTGAACTCTAACAAGGGTAGTTCGTAGGTGAACAGTGTGGCATCCCCACCACTCAGGATCTTCGTCCAGTTGTCAATATCCTTGATGTAGGGGAGGACTTGGAAGCCAGAACGGGGAGTTTTCGTTGTTTTGCTACTAGAGGAGGAAACATCTTTGCGAGTATTTTGATTGAGGAAGTTATCCAAATCTGCAGGAACACTTTGGTTTGCAGCGGCAACACCTTGGACATTACTGGTACCAAGTCCGGTAATATCTCCCAAAGGTATCCAACCTGTGGCCTGGAGATTTGCTAACTTATCAACCAGAGCCATGATTTGTTTGGCTTCATCCACAAAACTCCAGTCAATGGGCGATCTTCCCTTCATTTGCATAATCAAGTTGATCAGCCCTTTAACAGTATTGTCTGAAATCATTACATCCAGACCGGGAATTTTCTGATCAAGAACATCTATCAATGGTTTGATTGGTTCCAGGACACTCTTAACATTGCTGGCAATTGGTGTGAGGAAATCGGTGATAAAGCTGCCTACATCCAAACGCAAATTATTAATGCCCATGGTGGGTGTGGTAGCTGGCTTGCCCAATTCCCAGTTCCAAGCCAGTTGAAAATCACCTCCCAACCGCGGTAAGCCCTTCGCGCCATCTAATTCCAAAATCATGCCTAGATTGACATTGGCATTAGCAGCAAATTTGAGGTCAACACTATTCTTCAGACTGCCAGAAAACAGCTTATTGAGACTTAAACGACCACGAGCATCTCCCAATAAATCCATCCCCAATTGACCGTATAAACCGCTGGCTTTGCCATGGGGATTTTGATCTACAAGACTGGCTTTAAAGAATAGTAACTTACCATCACCAGAGAAAGGTGTAGTTACATTCGGATCTGTGGGGTTGCCATCGAGGAAGGCACTAACATCGAGATGTAATTCGGGTTTAGCCTTATCATTACTGGCAGCTAGATAGAAAGAGTCCTTGAGGCTGAGTCCAAAACCAAAGTCGAAGCCCCAGCCAATATCTAAGCCGAACCCACCATTTACATCCAAACTAAAGCCGGGGAGTTGTAAATCCAAGGGCAAATCAATCCCCGCACCATAGAGGTGTCCGCCCATTTTCATATCAAACTGGATGGCATCTACCCCCGTTGGTAACGCATCTCCCTGCCGCCAGATTTTCAGCTTCTGACCAGCCGCATCAAACCAGTTAACCTGGACATCATCAATGGTCAGGTTGCCATCACTGTTAGCATCGAGCAACAAGTTGAGCTTATCTGGTCCAAGGATATTCCAAAGGGTTTCCCGTAGGTATTCAATCGCCTTACCATTACCGCTCAGTTTGGTGCGGAGATCAGCTAGTAATCCCGTTCGCATATCCCGAAGGAATGAAACCGCGGTGGCTAATTTTTCCCCTACCAGCGGTATATCCTGCGCCAAACCTGAATCTAGGACATCTTGCAAAGTACCTACAGCACTATCTACACCATCCAGAATAAAGGAGGGATCGTTAATCAGAGCTAAGAGGGAGAAATTACCACCGAGGGAGGCAAACTGTCCACGAATATCGGGGAATGTCATTTGTAGCGGCTCTGCCACCCCCGCATCCGCCGATTTTGCCAGATGCTTAAATAGTTGTACTAAACCCTGATCTCCATAGACGGGATTGGTTTGAATATGAATTGGATCAAGGTTAAAATCTGCTCCTAAAATGCTCAAGGTAATGGGCAGATTAATATCAAAGCCGCCTGTCAGTTTGATTTGCAGGTTGTCGTTCAAGGACTCTTGAAGGATGTGGTACAAACCGTCATCAGGCTGGGTAGAAGTGGGTTTTTGGTCAACAGCAACCAGCAAGCCAGCATAATCCTTCGTGTTGACATTGCCATCACCATCCAAGACCATACTTCCCTGATCCACAACTATATCTATTGGACCTGCTTTGAAACCAAGGTTTAGATCCTTCCCTTCTAAACGAACACCTATTTGGGCATGAGTTCCCTTTCCTGTTGTGGCATTATAGTCACGCAAAGCAATGTGAGGAGTACCTGTAGTGAGGGTATTGAGGTCAATCGCCGCATCGAAGCTGAGGTTAGCTAAAGCTTCTAGGGTCAGGTTGCCACCGCCATTGATATCAGCGAGGTAATCAATAGCATCTAAAGCCAGAGCGTCGGAATTACCGGACAATTGCTTCAATGTGGCGAGATCGAGATTGAAGTCAAAGTTATCGGAGAAAAGTGCTTGCCAACCTAAGTGAATATTTAAGTAGTGATCGTTGAGAGAAAGAGAGAATTTTTGTTGATCGCTTGCCAGACTATTGTTATCAGTAATTCCCAAGGCATTCTCGATAGTTGATTCCACTTCTTGCAACATTCCCGCCGGATTTTCCGCCGCCACCTCTAACTTGCTAGTCAGATCATCCAGGAACGTGAAAGACTCTTGTAAAGATGTATTAATAACTGGAATGGGAGTAGTATAGAACGGCTCGTCTGCCAGGGAACTGTTCAGGAAGTCAATCCCCATGTGAATCCCTTGCATTATCTGGTCAAAACTCAGCTCTTTGAGGTTGAAGAGGTTATCCAAACTGGGGATTACGACTACTATGCCTTGGTTCTGAATTGCACCGCTGGCAATTTGCGCCTGGAGGTCGAAGACTTGATTGAGGGGTTGTTTAACTGTCTGCACGCCAGACAGATTCAGTAGATTAGGGGCATAAACAGCTAATTCCAGATTGGGGGCAATGGAGATGTTACCGAAACCTTCATTCACCTTCAGTCCTTTCAATTTGGTGTAGCCATCACCATCAAGTTTGATGTAGAAAGAGTCAGTCAATTCCCCATTCACAAGGTCATTGAAGCTAAAACGTCTGTCTCCCGGTGTATTGTTGTTAGGATCACGATCTAATCCCGTGGAAACAGTAGCACCCAGGTGAATTGCTGAACCTGTACCAGCACCACCTGCGGTTAATCCCAAGAAGCCCAATTTAGCGGCTACTTCTAAATCGGTGACATCAAAGTTGACTGCACCTTTGAGTTCAACGTTATCCACATAAAGATTGACACCTCCTGTACCTGTGGGTCCGTCGAAGTCAATTACCAAATCCATGCGTCCGTCTACTGATGCCTTTAGTGCTGCTTTGGCATTTGTAGACAGAGACAAATCGCCAGCTTCTAATCCCAGATCCAAGGCTACGTTATCCAGGACAGGCAGGTCTTGTTTGAAGCTGAAGGGCATGATAATGGCATTCTGCACTGGATCGTAGGTCATTGGCACATTGAGGGGGAGAATGCCGGAATTATTGACGGCAACGATCAATTCTTGATAGGTGCGAATCTTTTCTTTTTGATTATGAACGGAGAAGTTCAGTCCGGTTTGCGCCGTGGTAGTTGGACTATCCAGGGTGAGGGTATTATTCTCGACCTGTAAAATCTTGAAGTCACCCAGCCCGTTAATTGTAACTACTTTACCCTTCCAGCTACTATTAAAGGTTTGTCCTGTTACCGTGAGTTTGCCACCGCTCAAGGCTGCTCCGCTCCCTGTAAATATATTGACGACGGGACGGTATAAGTCAATTTTTGAGAGGACATTGTTGTTAATGGCGGTGGCAAAGTCCAGGGTATTTCCTAGTGAAAGATCCGTAAATGGGATCTGTGTACTCATCACATCAGACTGGCGATAGTCTTCAGCCCAGGAGATTACATCCTGAACCATGGTTATGGCATCGCCTACGCCAAAGTTACGGAAATTCAGGAGTTTGTCAAAGTTTTCTGTCCGGAATGTCAGCCCCGTCCCACCAAACAATTGACCTTCTAAATATGCCTTCGGAGTTACGCCATTAGCTAAATCATTTCCTGCTAGGGAAGCGTAGAAAGGCAACATCACATCTAGGCGATTATCGTTAGTTGTCACCGTGAATTCGCTGTTTAGATAAGATAGCGAACCACCTAGTGTAATAGCTGCTGTACCTTTCTGTTTACCCACTTCATCCGAGCCAATGCTCATTGCTAATGGTCCAAAGTAAGCACCTAATGTGATATCGTTGGCTGCTGCTGTTGCTTTAAAAGCCAGTTTGTTGAGATCAAATGTACTGGTGAAGTTTTGCCAGTCGAAACTGAAATCAAAGTCAATTCCTAAATCTACCCCTAGATTGATTTGGGCTTTACCATCAAGTTCTATCCCAAAGTCGGCGGCATTTGCATCCACTCCAAGGTTGATAGTTTTTTGATAATGGCTTTGGGAGGCATAAGACAGAGAGAAACCAGTTTGACCGATGACAAAATCCAAGCCGTTGGCTATGGGTAGGGTAGGTAGCCAATTGGTTCTGAGACTACCAATCAGTCCTTGCAAGGTTAGCGGTGTGGTACTCGCTTGACTGGGCGAAATGTATGTTTTGACAGCATCTCCCAAGGACAAGTAACTACTCATCCCCAATATTCCGTCTAGGGTTGTATCTGTTCCTGGTAAAGCTATGGTGAGTGGGCTTTCAGAAGTTACATTACCTTCGTTGTCGTAAGTGGGAATCAGACTAGCTTTGAGATCGATGAGTTCCTCTGCACCAATAATCAGCGCATCCTTCACCCCATCTGTTAATACCATATCCAGGTTAGAGGCGTTGAAGCGGCTGACATTGGCAGGGTTGGCAAATTTGACGTTGATAGACTGGTCAGCAATGGTAATGGTTTCATTAATGGCTTGACCAGTCCGGTTCACTTCAACGGCTAGATCACCGGTAAAGACTAGACCTGCTACCTCTAGGTTTGCAGTACCAGTACCTTGGAGGGCATAGCCTCCACTTTGAAGTAAGACCAGCCCCACTTTGCCATTATTTAAACTGCCTGTCATGCCATCAATTAGACTGACGGAGGCTGAGATATTTTTACCAGCGGCTAAAATTGCGCCATCGGATTCGCGGATATTAAAAACCAAATCAGCACTCAGTTCAGTCAGATCAGCGATATTGAGAGTTAAGCCTGTGCCACTGACTTGATTAACCCCAGCGGCAATAGTCTGATCACCGAGAGTAATAGCAGCACTGGTTTTATTATACAGTGCGTTGACATTGCCACTAAGTGTTAGTCCATCAATACCAACTAGAGCTACATCTCCACCCAGATTATAGGCAAAAGTCGTTCCTTCTGAGACAGAATTACGAATCTGCACATAGCTGTTAACATTACTTAATTTCAGACCGATATCATCACTAGCAGTATCTGTACTTACACCTGCACCAACCAAAGCGGATACATCTGTGGCTTCTAAATTAATAACTTTTGTGCCATTGTCATTATCAACTTGGAAGACAAAGTTGCCTTCCAATTTCGCCCAGTCAGATACACCAATGTAGACGTTACCTTGAATCCGGGTAATATCTTCTTGCCCCTCTTCAAAGTTAATATTTACGAATCCGCTGGGAGTGGTTAATTTCTCTTCAACTATGCCACCAGTGCGATTAACTTCTACATTTACTGTTCCCGTTAAAGTCAAATCAGGGACACCCAATAAAGCCGCACTACCAGCACCAGTTAAGGCATAGGTCATGGTAGTTGTTGCTTGGGGGTTGCTATAGTCTATGGTTTTGTAGAGGGCTAAACCTAAAGAGGCATCAGTAATAGAAACTCCTGTGGCCGCATTTGTTCCGTAACCGCTACCCATGAAGGCGTAACCGTCGGTAAGTGCTAATAATAGTTTAGTTTTCTCTTGTAACTGTTCATCATAGGTAAAGCTGGCATTACTGAAGGTTACGCCTCTGTCGCTGGTAGTTGTTCCTTCGGTAGCACTTCCAGCAGTCAGGATGACAGTTACACCTAAATCATGGGTTAAACGGTTAGCTAAGGCAACTACGGCATCTCTGCGTTGTTCGGCAATGTTGTTAATAGGTGTGAAACTCACACCACTGCGGAGGAATTGCTGTGATCCTGTGCCGTCACTGGTGAGGTCAATAACTGTACCACCTGCACTGGACGCTAGTTTGATGGTAGTTCCTTTAACTTCGGCAATATAGTAATTTGTACCACTGGTTAAACCACCAATTGCTGTACCTGTGGTGCGATACTCTACCGCTTCTCCTACCTGCCAATTCAATGGTTCTGGTAAGATAATTGCATTTTTGGCGACATCAACATTAATCAGGTTTTCGGGGACAAATGGTACACCAGTTTTAACAAAACGTTGATTTCCTTGGCCACCACTAGTAATGTTAATGGTTTGTCCGTTGAGTTCACTGGTTAGTTGAATGGTGCTGTTGTCAATGACTTTGACATAGTAATTTGCACCACTGGTTAAACCACCAATTGCCTTTTGTCCTAAATCAGTTTCATAGCTTACCAAGTCGCCATTTTGGAAGTTGTGAGGAGTGGTAAAGCTAATTTGATCATTATTCGGATTTACTCCTAATCCATTTTCAGTGTTAAAGCTAACTAAATTTTGAACAAAACGCTGAATCCCTGTTCCTGCGTTAGTTAAATTAATGGTAGAACCGTTGAGGGTAGAACTTAATTGAATGGTGGTGTTGTTAATTACTTTGACGTAATAGTTATTGCCGTTGGTTAAACCACCAATGGTAGTTTGTCCAGGATCAAATTCATAACGAACTTTATCACCGTCTTTAAAGTTATGTCCAGCTTCAATAACAATCCGATCATTCGTGGTATCAATTACAGGACTACCAACTGTCGTGGGTAACTCCCAAACAGGTCGGAAGCGATAGTTGTCACCACCAGATTTTTTGCTGATATTAACAAAATTATCAGCTTGTAAATCCGCAAAGGTTTCTGCTAGTTTGAATTGGGTTGGTGAAATAACTTTGACATAATAAATTTCTGGCGCGGTGGTGTGATATCCGTAACGATTGTATACGTCAGCAGTGTAGATATCTGCCTGTAATCCATTAAGGGGAGAGGTGGGATTAGGTGCGCTAATTGTGAGACTATCTTCTACTTGTAAGGCAATTCCTTGACCATTTGTGAAATTATGCTGGTAATTTAAAGTAATTACATTATTACTAATACTCTTGATAGTAGATGGGCTTTGGAAGGTTAGATGTGAACTATCACCATTCGCTTTTTCTCCCAGGGAGAATATTTGTGGACCTGTACCTTCTGTGAGTAAATTAACGGCGTTTCCAGCTAAGGCATTACTCTTACCTTTGGCAAGTTTAATGGTATAGTCATCAATTTTTATGACGTTGTAATTGATGATGTCGTAATAACTCATTGGTTGGACTACGCCACTATTACTAACTAGTGGATAATCAACTTCAATATTAGTTCCTTCTTGATAACTGCTAGGAACTCGATATCTAATATTGTCGCCAGTTAGTAAATTATGTTTATTAACAAAGCGGATAGTCTCATTGTCAATGTTGACGCTAGATAGGTTATTTTCTGCTTCAAAACTGGTGACTGCTTGGAATAAATGGTCGCCCTCACTATCACCATAGAGGTTAACGACGGTCTTATCAGTGGTTTTTAGTAGTTGAATGGTTTTACTATCAATGACTTTGACAATATAACTGTAGTGGTCAACTAAACCGACAACTGCATCTTTTCCTTGACGGTCATAACGCACTACCTGACCACTGCTTAAACCGTGAGGTTGATCAAAGATAATTTGTTCTTTGGCTGTGTCAATATGTAATTTACTTGCAGCATCAAAAAGGGTGACGGGTTTGAGATATTGAGTCCCCAGACTATCACTAGTCAAATCAACGATATTACCTTGACTATTCTTGAGACTAATAATATCACCGGAAATCCCTTGAACAGTGTAAACTTCCCCAGCAGATAAGCCACCAATGACTTGATTATCCCCTGGTTGATATTGGACTAAATCACCGTTTGTGAAGTTATTTAAGTAGTTTGAAACTGTAATGTTTTCTGCGGCTACATCTACGCGAATAGTATTGGTGGCGTTGAAACTGACAATTTCTCGTAAAGATTGGACTCCACTACCTACAGTGGTGAGGTCAACAACTTTCTCGGTGGTTGTGCTAATTAATTTGATGGCTTTATTATCAATTACCTCAACGGTGTAGGTTTCACCATTAGTTAAACCACCAATGACATTGCTACTAGTTCGATAAAGAACTTTTTGACCATTGGTTAATCCGTGAGATTGCGGTAATGAGATCAGGTCGCCTATCAAGTCCACATTATTCTCATTAAACGCCCAACCATCAACGGTTGCAGCTATTCCTTTAACTGTAGATTTATCTGCCTCTAATGTCTGTTTTTGGGCTGCCAACTGTGCCAATAAACTTTGGTACATCGCCTCTGTGACAACAGTTTTGCCAGACTCTTGGCTGAAATTATCTAAGTTACTTTCTTGACTTAACCCTGCTTCACCAGGTTCTTGTAACTTAAATAACTCAACTGAAAAAGCACCACCAAAGGCGATCGCATTAGCCGCATTGAAATCAGCTGTACCTTCAACGCGACTTTGATTTTCCTGTCCAGCATTAAAGAGAACTTGGATATTCTGATTATTTCCTATGGCAATGGTTTCATCTACCGTTCCACCCGTGCGGTTAATGCGGATACTTGCACTACCATCCAAAGTTAACTCCGGTACACCAATTAAAGCCGCTTTACCAGAAGCAATTAAGGCATAGGTGCTATTACTACTTGCAGCCGTTTCTTCCGCATAGATAGCCAAACCAAGTTTTCCAGCAGTAACTTCGATACCTGAATTATCACCAGAACCAACAAAAGCCCTGACTCCATCTGCACCTATCAATAAATCCGTATAGGTTGTCGCACCTTCAATTCTTACCTCTTTTTGGAAACCGAAATTACCCGAAATGGCAACGGTATCAGCAACATTCAGGTTGAGACTACCACTGATTTGAGTGAAGTCGTTAACAGTTGCAAAGTTTATGGCAACTTCTGCACCACTGGGTAAAGTAATAGTTTCATCAACTATTGCCCCCATACGATTAACATTGATATTCAATGTCCCATCAAGGGTCAATTCTGGTACTCCTAATAATGCGGCACTACCACTAGCAGTTAAGGCATATTTAGCTGCACTTGTACCACTTTGATTAACCAATAAACCCAATTGTCCTTGACTGAGTTGAACTCCTACCGCGTCTGCTGTCGCATAACCTGACCCCACAAAGGCATTAACATTACCTGCACCAATGCGTAATTCTGTCAAGGTATTAACGACATTTTTCTCAAAGAAGAACTCCCCACTCACTACCGCAGTATCAGCAATATTTAATAGTGCATTGCCTTGAACTCTGGTAATCGTTCCCTCTGTGTCGCTAAAGGCGATATTTACCTCTTCACCACTAGGCAGGGTAATCGTATCAGCAAACGCCCCTCCTGTGCGATTTACAGCCAGTTGTAGATTTCCTTCTATGGTTAGTTCTGGTAGTCCCAACAATGCTGCACTACCACTCGCAGTCAAGGCATAAGTAGCCTCGTTCGTACCATCTTGGTTAATAACTAAACCTAGTTCTCCCTCACTCAGTTCTACCCCAACGGCATCATCGGTATTGTAGTTACTGCCTACAAAAGCGGTGACATCACCTGCACCTATTCGTAACTGAGTTAGGGTATCAACGACATTTTTCTCAAAGAATAATTCCCCACTCACTACCGCAGCGTCCGCAACATTAATGGTGGCATTACCTTGAACACGGGTAATATTACTTTCTGCTTCGGTAAAGAGGATATCAACAGTTTCACCACTTGGTAGAGTAATAGTTTTGGCAACTGCCCCACCCATGCGGTTAACTTCCAGTTGCAGATTTCCTTCTAGGGTGAGTTTTGGTACACCTAATAATTCTGCACTACCACTGGCAGTTAAGGCATATAGGGCGGGATTGGTGTCGGTTTGTGCAATAACTAAACCTAATTTTCCGTCACTCAGTTGTACACCCATTGGGGAGTTACTACCGTAACCGCTACCCACAAAAGCTTTCACTTTATTAGCCGCAATTAACAGTTGAGTTTGTTGACTCTCTCCACTAATAACTTGTTTTTCCACAAAGAACTCGCCATTGACGGCTGCAAATCCGGCTGCATTTACAGTGGCATTACCTTGTAAACGGGTAATATTGCCTTCATTGGCGGCAAAGTTGACAGTTACTACTTCCTGACTGGGTAAGGTAATAGTTTGGTTAACTTCTCCACCTGTACGATTTACTTCTACTGCTAATGTTCCTGTTAATGTCAGATCATCAATACCCACAATTTCCGCGCTACCACTGGCATTGAGGGCATAAGTTGCTGGTGTAGTTCCGGTTTGATTAATAACTAATCCTAATTCACCATTATTTAGTTGTATTCCTGTGGCGCTTGGACTGCCGTAACCGCTACCGACAAAGGCTGTGACATCATTAGCCGCAATTAATAATTGTGTATTATTCTTCTGGACAAAGAACTCGCCATTTACAGCCGCAAATCCAGCGACATCAATTTCTGCATTACCTTGAATGCGGGTAATATTGCCTTCATTTTGGGCAAAGTTGATGGTAACTGTTTCGTTACTCGGAAGGGTGATGATTTCATTAACTGCGGTGTTACTGCGATTTACCGCTAAATTTAATGTTCCTTCTAGGGTTAATTCATCCACACCAACTATACCTGCACTACCACTGGCTTGCAGGGCATATTTCGCTGCTTCAACTCCTGTCCGGTTAATAACTAATCCTAACTCACCGTCACTCAATAATATTCCTGTGGCATTATCAGTTTGATAACTACTACCGACAAAGGCTGTGACATCATTTGCCGCAATTAATAGTTTGGTATTTTCTCCAGAAATATTCTTCTGGACAAAGAACTCTCCACTTATTGCTGCAAATCCAGCGATATCAATATTTGCATTTCCTTGAACGCGGGTAATATTATTACTTTCAGCAAAGTTGACAATTACTTCTTCCCCGCTGGGTAAGGTAATAGTTTGATTAATTGCTGTTCCTAAACGGTTCACTTCTAGTTGTAATCTACCATCTAGGGTTAAATCATCTATTCCCAGTAAATTGGTATTTCCACTAGCAGTTAGGGCATATTTTCCGGTTTGTTTGAGGACTAAACCTAGTTCACCGTCACTCAGTTCTATCCCAATTGCATCTGTTGTTCCGTATTCACTACCAACAAAGGCTGTAACCTCTTTTGCCCCGGAAATAATGTCTCCACTATTTTGTTTGGCAAAGAAGAATTCTCCACTGACGGCGGCAAAACCAGCGACATCAATTTCTGCATTGCCTTGAATTTGGGTGAGGTTGCCTTCTGTATCGCTAAAGCTGAGGGTTAATTCGCTGCCCGGTGTGGTGATGGTTTCTTCTACTGCTACCCCTGTGCGGTTGACTTTGACGGATAGGCTACCACTGAGGGTGAGGTCATCAATACCAACTACTGCTGCTACTCCATTCCCACTCAGGGCGTAGGTCATAGGTGTTGTAGCGTTGGGGTTGGCGTAGTCTACTGTGCGATATAATGCTAATCCTAAATTGGCATCAGTGATTTTCACACCCATTTCATCACCTGTACCATAACCGCTACCCATGAAGGCGTAAGCGTCGGTTAGTCCCAGGAGGATTTTGGTTTGTTCTTCTGTTTTTTCATCGTAAGTAACACTGGCATCTCGGAAAGTTACACCTCTATCACTGGCAGTTGTGCCTTCACTGGCATCTCCGGCGGTGAGGGTGACAGTTACACCCAAATCACTACTTAATCGGTCTGCTAGGGCAACTACGGCATCTCTCCGTTGTTGGGCAATGTTGTTAACAGGTGTAAAGTTGACACCACTGCGGAGGAATTGATGTGATCCTGTGCCTCCTGCCCCAGTTAGGTCTATAACTGTACCACCTGCACTAGCGGCTAGTTTGATGGCTGTGCCGTTGATAGCTGCTATGTAGTAGGTTGTTCCTGTTGTTAAACCACCAATGGGGTTAACGCTGGTGCGGTATTCTAGGGCATCTCCTATTTTTAAGCTGCTAGTGTCGGGGATAATTAGGGTATTTTCTCCGACGTTAACGCGAATTTGGTTTTGGGCTGAGAAGGAAACTCCCGTGACGGGAATTAGTTGTTGGCTACCTGTGCCACCTTTGGTGATGTCTATTATCTGCCCACCTGTCATTAGTTGTAGGGTGGTACTATCAATGACTTTAACTGTGTAGTTTTGTCCAGGTGTTAAACCACCAATTGCCTGTAAGTCTGCACCAACTGAATATTTAACTGTTTGCCCCTCGCTGAAGTTATGGGGTGTGCTGAGGTGAATGGTATTCGTATCGGGGTTAACGTTGAGGGTATTTGCTGCTTTAAATGTTTTGGCTACAACGCTGAATACTTGACTACCACTACCTGGACTGGTTAAGTCAATCACATTACCAGTTCCATCTTTTAGTTGAATTGTCGTGCCATCGATATATGTAGCTGTGTAATTTTGCCCTGATATTAAGCCACCAATGGCAGTTCCTCCAGGTGCTACTTCATACAAAACTTCGTCCTGGTCAAAGAAGATATGACCACCAGCAAAGGTGATATTATTAGCATTTACATCTACTGCTTGGGCTGTACCTCCTCCTGCTTGGACTGTGGGCATGAAACGGTAAGCGGTGGTGTTGCTGGCGGCATTTTTAATTACAGAGACAAAGTTACCTAATTTGAGGTCTTCTAAGGTTTCTGCTAGTTGAATTTTGGTTTTAGAAACTACTTTGACATAATAGGTTTTATCTTCTGTGGGTTGATAACCTGCGGTGCTGTAGGTATCTACGTTTAACCCTACAAAGGGAGATTTTGGAGTGGAGGCTGTGGAGTTAAGTTGAACTACTATTCCTTGACCAGTTTGTAAACCATGATTGTAGGTTAGTTCAACGGTGTTATTGGCAGAAACGGATTTAATAGTGGCTGGTAGACGGTAGGTAAGCTGACTTCTATCTCCGTTGGCCTTTTCTATGAGGGTAAAGGGTTGATCTCCTGAACCTGTGCTGGTTAAATCTATAGCTATGCCGGCGGTGGCGTTACTGGCACTAGTTGCTAGTTTAATGGTATCTTCATCAACTCTAATTACATAATAAGCATAGGTGCTGTAATTCTGACTGAGGCTATCAATTGTGCCGCCTATTGCTGTACCATTACCGGGTAATTTTTCGGGGTTATAATAGGTGATTTTATCGCCTGTTTGCAGGAAGTGTTTGCCTGTGAAATTAATGGTATTACTGCTAATATCAATTTTACTGGCTGTGCTGGTGGCTTCGATACTGGAGACGAAGCGGAAGTTATGGTTGCCAATACTTTGACTGGTTAAATCAATGATGTTGTTATTATTGGGATTTTGTAATTGAATTGTTTTACTATCAACATATTTGATTAGATAGGTTTGTCCGTCTGTTAATCCACCAATGGGGGGATTACCGTTAGCATCATAGCGGACTGAACCGTTAGTTAAACCATGCGGATTATCAAAGAGAATTTTATTTTGTGCTAGGTCTATGTAGATATCATTATTAGCATTAATTTCTGTAACTGGGTTGAAGGAATGATTACCCACACTATCATGGGTAAAATCAACGATGTTACCTTCTTGATCTTTGAGAGAAATAATTGTGGAACTGATGACTTCGACGGTATAAATTCTCAGGTCAATTAAGCCACCAATTGCTGTGTTGCCATTGGCATTATACTGTACTTTTTCCCCTGTGGTGAAGTTGTGGGGGGTAGGGAGGATGATTTGTTCTTTGTCTAGGTCAATGTTGAGGCTATTGTCAGCAGCGAAGGCTAGGACGGTTTTGAGGATTTGTTCTCCAGTTCCTACGCTGGTTAGGTCAACTACTTGGCCATTTTGTAATAATTGGATTGTTTGATCATTCAGTTTATTAATTGTGTATTCTTGACCAATTACTAAACCACCAATTGCTGTACCTGAAGTTTGGTAAACGACTTTTTGGCTATTTTCTAAGGTAGAAGCAGCAGATAGAATTAAACGATCGCTCTCCAAATCTACGTTATTCTCATTAAAGGATAACCCATCAACTATGGCATTAATACTTTTTACATTTTCCTCTGCTGCTTCTAAAGCCTCTTTCTTCGTCCGCAGTTCTGTGAGAATTTGTTGATATAAACCTTCACTAACACTAGTTTCTCCTTTTTGCTGAGAACCTGCACTCAAATTAACTGTATTTGTTAACCCTGTTTGTCCTAATTCTTGTTGTTTGAATATTTCTAGGGAGAAATCACCACCTAAAGCCACTGCATTAGCAGCATTAAATTCCCCAGTTCCTTCTACACGGAATTGATTTTCCTGTCCTTCCCCAAAGGCAACTGTAACGGTTTTTCCTCCACCTAAAGCAATCTCTTCATTGAGAGTTTCACCTGTGCGATTAATGCGGACTGCTACTGTACCATCTAAAGTCAGTTCGGGGACACCAACTAAACTAGCACTACCAGAAACATCTAACCCATAACTACTATTGCCGGCTGCTGTTCCTATGCGTTCATCTAACAGCACCAAGCCGAGTATGCCATCATTAACTTGAATGCCTGTTTCTCCTTCAGAACCAACAAAGGCATCAACATTAGATGCACCAATTAACAATTTGGTTAATGTCGTTTCACCTGTAACAGTGGTTTGTTTCTCAAAACCAAAATTACCCGATATCTGCACAGCATCAGCAACATTTAATTCTAGTTGTCCGGCGATTCTCGGTGTAATTGCTTCTGTTGCCCCTAAAGTCAAATCAAAGGTTGTCCCACTTGGTAGGGTAAAGGTTTCGTTGATATCCTGCCCTTGGGGATTCCATTCTAGGGACAAATTACCAGCAAGTGTCAATTCGGGAACTCCCAACAAAGCCGCAGTACCACTGGCACTCAGGGCATATTTAGCGGCGTTAATACCATCACTGCTGAGAATTAAGCCCAATTGACCTTGACTCAACTGCACTCCTATCGCACTCTGTGTCCCATAACCTGCACCAATGAAAGCGGAAACATCTGCTGCTGCTAGTTTTAGTTCGGTAACTGTGGCTGCGACATCCTTCTCAATTCGGAATTCCCCATTTAAAAGTGCTATATCTGACACTTGAATGGTGGCATTACCCGCAACTACAGTGACATCATTTGCGTTACTGAAATTGAGTTCAATAACTTCACCACTGGTGAGGACTATACTTTCAGCTACAGCTTGTCCTGTGCGGTTCACCAGCACGTCGAGATTACCTGTTAAGGTCAGATCATCAACACCGATTAAACCACCACTACCGCCAACCGTTAGGGCATAGGTGGCGGCTGTATTTGGTTCAGTTGGTGTGTAAATAAGCATACCTAACCGACCATCAGCTAGGGTGACACCTGCATTTTGACTACCAACGAAGGCAGAAACACCTGTTGCACCTAGAGTCAGTTTGCGTTCTGAGGCTTGTTTTTCTAAGTTAAAGATTAATTCAGCACCGGACAAAGATACAAAGTCACTCACAGCCAAGTCATAACCACTGAGACTGACTGCTGTACCGTCAGCATCTCCTTGGGCGGTAAAGCTATCTACTTCTAGGGTAACATCGGGAATACCTCGCAATTGAGCGCTGGGTAAACCATCTGCCGATTCTTCCGCTTGGATATTATAGCTAAAGCTGTTATCGGGGTTGACATTGAGACGGAAATCTGCATTGGTTAAACCTACACCAATATCATCAGCAATTTCTAATGTTCCCGCACCTTCACCCACAAAAGCATCAACATCTGTTCCGATAATTTGGAAACTGCTTTGACCTGTTGCATCTCGATTAAATTCAAAATCGAAATCGCCACTTAATCGGGTATAATCATCAATTATTAAATCAATATCGGCTAAGTTTAACTTCAAAAAGTCGGGAGAACCTAAGCCGTTAAGGGTGAAGGGATTACCAAAGCGCAAGAAAGGTAAGTTGGGGAAATCTACCGTTAAACCGTCAATTTCAAAGTTCCAAGTTAAACCATCTAGGGAGAGATTAAAGAAATCTCCATTGAGGATATCGAGGAAGTCTATACCACCAAAGCCGATTTTACCAGTGAAATCAATGGCACTAAAATCAAAAACAGGTGTGTTTAAGTCTAAATCTGTACCTATTTTTAGATCAAAATCACCGTTGATATTGAGAAAATCACCAATGGATAAAGCTAACCCATCAATATTTAATTGTAAACCGTCAATTTCTGGTAAGTAGAAACCACCCAGGGTGACTCCGGCTAAATCTAAGAAATCTAAACCAACTGAACTTAATTCTAATCCTGAGAATTTGTAATCAAATAAATCTGCATTCAGAGATAAATCAAAGTCACCGGTGTTAATATTAAATCCAATACCATCAAAGCCGATAAATCCACCAAAATCTAGTCCTTTGAGATTAAAAACTGGCAAACCTAAATCTAAATCTGTCCCAAAGCTAAGATCAAAATCTCCATTTAATGTGAGGATATCACCCAATCCAAAACTGAAGTCTTTTAAACTTAAACCAATACCATCAATTTCAGGAAGACTGAAAGCATCTAGTTTAAACCCATCTAAGTTGAGGAAATCCAAACCAATAGGATCTACATCTAATCCTGAGAAGTTATAGTCTAAGTTTATGCCATCAAAAGATAAGTCAAAATCTCCATCTAAGATATTGAAACCGATATTATCAAAACCAAGGAAACCACCGAAATCAATAGCTTTCATGCTAAAGACTGGTAAACCATTGAGTTTGCCTATATTGATATCAAAATCTCCATTAATTTTCGCAAAATCTCCTAAAGATAGGTCAAAATCATATAACTTTAAGCCTATACCATCAATATCTGGTAATCGGAACGCATCTAGGGTAAATCCATCAAGATTCAGAATATCTAGGTTAATCGGGGCTAATTTGAGATCAGAGAAATTGTAGTCAAATTCGCCAGTGCTAAAATCAAACCCAAGATCAAAGCCACCATCTAGAATATCAAAACCAAAATCCCCAAATTCAATTCCACCGGAGAAACCTAAGCCTTGTATATCCAGTGTTGGTATTTCCAAATCTGTCCCAAACCGGAAGTTAAAATCACCATTGATGTTGAGGAAATCATCAATATTGAGTCCAAAATCCTCTATTTGAAGCTCAAATCCATTAATTTCTGGGAGACGGAAACCACTGAGGGTAAAGCCATCTAAATCCAGGAAATCTAAGCCTATAGGATCTAATTTCAGTCCAGAGAAGTCGTAATTAAAATCTAATGTGGCAACATCAAAGGATAAATCAAAATTTCCATCTAGAATATTAAAACCAAAATCACCTAATCCTAAGAAGCCAGACAGATCAGGTACATTTGGTAAATCTGGTAAATCTAAACTAATCTTGGGTAAACTCGGATTTACACCCGGTAGATTGATATCAGGAAGTTCAAATTTAAGATTGAAGTCTCCTAATAAATTGCCAATACCAGGTAAGTCAAAGTCAAAACTGGGTAACTGAAATTCAATTCCTGTATCAATACTAAAGCCGTTAAATGTAAAGGGCTGAGGTAGGGACAGGAAATTTAATCCTCTTAAGTCTGCCGAAATATTATCGAAAGTATAGCTATATTTATTCGCAGCTACTTTATCTATATTCAGGGCAAATTGTCCACCGGTTAAGGCCACACCTACATCATCGCTGATGCTGACTAAATCTGCACCTGTATAACCAACGAAAGCAGAAAAGTCACTAGCATTAATAGTTATATTAGTATTATTGAAACTAAAGCCAAAGTCTCCTGAAACTTGGGCAAATTGGGATATATTGAGATTAACCTCATTGAGGGTGACAGAGAGAGTATTGGAATTACCTTGGGCTGTAATATTACCATTAAAGTTGAGGAAATCCATCCCCCGAAGTGTGGCATTACCGTCAATATTATAAGTATAAGTATTATCTGCATTGAATGTGGCATTAAAATTGCTGCCATTCAGAGCAAACCCCACATCATCAGCTTCTCCTGCGTTACCGGCATAACCAATGAATGCAGAGATATTAGAACCTAATAATTTAGTCGTTGTAT
Source organism: Dolichospermum sp. LEGE 00246 (assembly GCF_015207865.1). Taxonomy (NCBI): domain Bacteria; kingdom Bacillati; phylum Cyanobacteriota; class Cyanophyceae; order Nostocales; family Aphanizomenonaceae; genus Dolichospermum; species Dolichospermum sp. LEGE 00246. The sequence continues at coordinate 2,773 of NZ_JADEWA010000004.1, read as the reverse complement.
TTGTGACTTCAAGACTAAAATTACCTTGTAAGTTGAAAAAGTCACTAATACTTAGTTGGCTATTATTCAGTGATACGGTTGTGGTTGTGCCATTACCGGAAGCGGAAACTGTGCTGGCAATATTGAGGAAATCAATTCCTCTTGTTGTCACGGTGGCGTTATTAATATCGTAGCTATAACTGCCATCTGTATTCAAATCTAAACTAAAGTTACCACCAGTTAACCCTAATCCCAAATCATCTGTAGTTCCTGGTGTATTTTTGTCATTCCCAACAAAGGCTGAGACGTTTGTACCTAAGAATTTTGTGCTGGTATTTGTAACTTGATAGGTGAAGTTACCTTGTAAATCTAGGGAATTGCCAATACTTAGTTGGCTATTATTCAGTGATACGGTTGTGGTTGTGCTATTACCGGAAGCGGAAACTGTGCTGGCAATATTGAGGAAATCAATTCCTCTTGTTGTCACGGTGGCGTTATTAATATCGTAGCTATAACTATGATCACTATTTAAGGTAAAGATCAAACTACCACTACTTAAAGCCAGACCCTGATCATCAGTTGTATCTCCGGTTGTTGCTGCACCATAGCCAACAAAGCCATTTAACTGTGTGGCGCTAAGTTTTATTTGATTGCTATCACTAGAGGTGACGTTAAACGTACCACTAAGGAAAACATTATTATTGATTGTTAGTTCTGCGTCGGCAATGGTAAAGTTCTCAGGAGTGCCATTTTGCCATGCAGCATATAACCCTTGCAATGTCAAGGAAGTGGGAGTAGCATCTAAAACATAGTTGTAAGTATTATCCTGTATGGTTGTGGCTTCAATTGCCCCTGTTTGAAATTCTAACTTCCAATCACCACCCAAGGGGGATGCACCTGTTCTATCTGTAGACGCTGCTATGTCAGCCCCGCTAATTTGACTCAGGTGAGTGACAAATGCTTGTCCGTCTTCACCTTGAGCGATATTACAACCATAAAATAAGATATCTGCTGTACCTGTGAGTCCTGTACCCCATTCTTTTATCTGCTCTTCGTACAGACTTAAATTACTATCAGATAGGGTTGTTGTTCCTAGTTTTACTGTTCCCTCGCTACCGTGGGAAATAATATGGACTGCACTGATATCATGATAATTTTTTAATACTTCTCCAATTTGCCCGATTCCATCAAAATGGCTATCGAGTACAACTACCCCTACGGATGAGCTGAGGTTTGATAAAATTTGCCCGTAGTCTTGTACTAATGAATCAACAAAAACCAATGTGTCTAACCCGTAATTCGGTAAATTACTGGATTTATATGGTTTTTGATATAAGGGATCTTCTAATTCTGAATTTAGTGGCTGTAGTAGGTCAGAATTATAGGAATTTAGGTTTGTGATATCGTTTATGCTCATTTTAATTTAGTCCTTGTGAATTATATATATACTCAACACAGCTTATTCATTTGATTCTGTGGGTGGGGGTAAAGCAAAAGCTCATTGGTGTCAAATTAATGTTAACTGGGCGGTTAGAAACCGCGTCTACACAGGCAAAACCCAGATGGTGCGTGGGTTTAAATTCCCTGATTTTTCCTTAGTCCGCGTAGGCGAACTTTGTTTGTATAGCTGCGTATCCCTAACGGGAGGCGAAGCCATATTCTATTCGCCAGGGACTATTACTCAGCAATTATTTACTAGGTATAGTGAGGGGAAAATTAAAAGGGAGAACATTTTGGTCAGTCTTAGAATTTAATGCCCAACCTTTATTAACCCAAACAAGTTTTCCAGAAAAATTATAAGTCCCAGCGGGAAGAGGCTTTTCATCCTTTGCCGGATAACTAATCGGGAATTTACGGCTACTTTCAGGTACTATTGATGTAGGTTCACTTACCTGACTGACAATTTCCTTATCCCCTTGTTTAAGTGTCCATTCAATATAGGGACGGGTTGAACCATTACCAGTATTTTGGACACCAAGTAATATTTGTCGTTCTTTAGGATTATATTCAACGCCTGTAATGTTGAAATTGGGGGCAATCTTACCTTGACGAGCATAAACGGTTGCCCCAATTCTCGTGGCCAGACCCATTGTTACAGTGACTACATCCTTAGGTGCATTGGGGTTATCAGGAGATTCAGTTAATGATTGAACATACACTACTGCCCGATACTCTTTATTAGTGATATCTTTGGGAATACGAGTCACGAGTCGCACCTGTCGAGATTGTCCTGGTCCGAGTGTTAGCTCACGGGGAGAAAATACAATACAAGATAGGGAGTAAGGTCGGCTTTACTATTAGGTTCTGGACGGAATCCTCGATCCGTATAGGAAAAAGGTTCGGCATAGAGTCGAGCGCGAATAGGGGCAGTGGTGCTGGCATTCACGATGTTAAATACCCCTTCGGACTGGCCACCTTCGCTATTTAACTCGACAATGCTTGGAATCAAATTTAAGGATTGTGCTTGAGCCATTTGGTTAGATAGCACCAGAGGGAGTCCAATAAAACTTCCCCAAGTAAGGGCGCGGATACCAAAATTAAGGATATTTTGCAGAGGAGAAGGGTAAATAGTAAACATAGGTATACTCAAAATAGCTCTACTGAGTTTGTCGGCTGTATTGCTTGTTATTAAGGTTAAATTAATCCAGCCATGCAGATAACTTTCATGGCAGGTATCTACATGGCTATGGGAACGCAGATTCAACTTTTACTAATCTCCAGAAATTAAATATGGGTATTCTAGTAGTCTGTCAACCCGAAAATGACGGGTGACGGCAAGCAGGGGGGGTAGGGG